>NZ_RHNQ01000016.1 GCF_003946275.1 Loigolactobacillus backii | reverse complement strand
ACTATCCCCGCGGACCAAGATATCAGCGTTCGGTTTGACTTGATGATAGTGCTGTAGTAGTGGTGTGATAAAGGGGGCAATATCCGTACTGGTATAAACATTACCTGGGCGCAATTGAGCCTTTAAACAGTGGCCCGTTTGCCCGTCAAAAGCGACCAGCGGATGGTAACCCGTGGTACCGTAATGCGCATTAAAGGCCGTTTTTTCCTGATGACCATGAGTATCGGCGTGAGTCGAGTCAATATCGAGGATCAGCTGTTGTTGCTTGGCGCCAGTCCACGCTTGGTCAAGCAATGCTTGATTCAACGTTTGTAATGAGGTGATGGTCTGCTCGTCACAGCGTTGCCAAAAACGGGATAATGACGGTTGTGAGGCCAATTGCGGTTGTGCCAATAGTAATTTAAATGTGGGGTCATTGCGCAAACTGGTGGCAGCTAGATCGGCCGGGTAACCGGCGATCAACTGCAGCACGACCTGTTCTAGTAGACTAACGTTGCTGTAACGAGCGTAATGGCGCTGGTCATCAAAATGGACTAATTGATACGCTAAGGTCGTGAAATTGAGTTGCGCCATTAATTCTTTGACCAACACTAGCCCAGCATCAG
This sequence comes from Loigolactobacillus backii, assembly GCF_003946275.1. Classification (GTDB taxonomy): domain Bacteria; phylum Bacillota; class Bacilli; order Lactobacillales; family Lactobacillaceae; genus Loigolactobacillus; species Loigolactobacillus backii. Next base: position 42,307 of record NZ_RHNQ01000016.1, on the reverse strand, counting down.
TGGAAAGTTCACCACCAGTGTGCGAAATATGTAATTTAGGATTGAAATTAACTCGTTTTTCCGGTAAAGTTGCCATGAGAAGGACCTCTTTCTTTTGGTGGATAGCTGACTTGTGGTGAATCAACTATACCAAATCGGAGGTTCTTTTTCTGCACTAAAAAGGTGAAAAATAAAAAACACAGTACCGCCCATGATAACGGGGTGACACTGTACTTGGAGAACTTATGGTGAGTAATTCAGGGTTGATGTAATAATTTTAAATCCAACATTAATCCCTCAATCTTCTTGTCTACTCTTACTACTTTATTTTATATTTTAGCACCAAACAGTACGTTCGGCTACACATTGTAGTCGAACAAGACCGATATATTCTTATTTTATATTTATCTGAAAAATAAAGGGTTTACAATCCAGTATTGCGTTAAACTATTTAATGAAATTAAGTACACAAGGGGAGTATCCGTAAATAGTTATGTAAATTATTCGACCATAAAATAAAGGAAAAAGCCGGGACAAAAGTCCTAGCCTCTTATTGTTTCCGAACGTTATTCTAGAACGTGCGCCAAAAGTCTGAGTTCACATGCCTAACTACTACCGCCAATCCAATAACCATAGTACGGGTATTGGATTGGCTTGCGTTACACAGTGAACCCCAAAACAGACTTTTGTCCACTCCCTTCTTCCTTTATTCTTTCCCAAATATTTCCTAGTTAAATTCGTTAACTAACAACGATTGGGTATGATTAATGTTGTTTAGTAGTTGAATAGTTGATGTTTGCCATTCTTGAGCGGTGGGGATGTCCTGCGTAAATAAAAACCGCAGCGGCATAACGAGCTGATTGGCAAAAATATAGGCAGTAACGTGGTCAGTTAAGTGTTTGGCCAAAATAGTATCAGCGATAGTTTGTTCATAAGCTGACCACATTTTAAGTAGGCGTCCTTGCAAGGTTTCATTGGTTACCACTAATTTAATTAGTTGGTTCATATCACGCCAAAGATCACCTTGAGATGCTAGATGGATCAGCGTCGTTTGGTAGGCCGGCCAAATATTACCAATTGAGGTTTGCTGCTGAATAAGGTGTCTGATTAGTGAAAGCAATTCGTCCTCATTATAAAAAACGATGTCGTCCTTGGTCTTAAAATAGGTAAAAAGTGTTTTTGGTGCAATACTAGCCGTTGCAGCAATTTGCGCCACTGTAACGTTGGCAAAGCCGTTTTCTTTAAATAATTTTAGGCCATTCTCTGCGATTTCTTGTCGCTTTTCTGCCTTTTTCCGTTCACGTAAACCCATTTGTTTCCCCCATAATTATTTTTATTCGAAACCCAACTGCTAAAATAGTAAGCTGATGACATTTTTAAGTCAAATTTAAATGAGAGTTGTTTCATTTAGTGTTCATACGGACCTTGTTCTGCAGGCCAGATTGCCAGGAGCACGAACAAACTATTTAAGGTTATATCGCTTATTTGTTGTTGAGAAATAACCAGCGGGTCAGGCCGGTATCGTTTTTATTTATCCTGAAGTAAAATTATAATGTCGGCTTGGCACAATAATTAGGGCCACTTTCAAAATAAGTTATTTAATGAAAAATTAAAAACAAACTTACCGAAATCTATTGCTTTTTAGTAAGTAAATGTTATACTTACATATAGTAAGCAGGCTAAAACAGGCTTTATCTAATTCATAAAGTAGTTTTAGTTTGTTAATCTAAACTGACAAAGGGGCGTTTAAAATGACTGTTCAACTTTATACGTCATCAAGCAATGCATCTAGCCGTAAAGCGCGTGCATGGTTTACTGATCACAAGATTCCTTTTACGGAACGTAATATTATTGCGCAACCGTTAACTCAGGATGAAGTGAAACGTCTGCTGCGTCTGACCGAAAATGGGTCGGAAGATATTGTATCAACACGTGCTAAGATCTTCAAGAAACTTAACGTTGATCTAGATGAGATCTCAACTAGTAAGTTGATTGAGCTCATTTCGCAGCACCCGGATTTACTCAAACGGCCGATTATGTTTGATGAGAAACGATTGCAAGTTGGCTATAATGATGAAGAAATTCGTCGGTTCTTACCGCGGGAAACCCGAAAAATGGAAATGTTAAAAGTACGTTCACGCTTGGCGATTTAAAACAAACCAAAAGCGGGCTAAAAGGTAGACTTTATGAATGACACACTGACCAGATCGTTGATTGATTTGGTGAGCGGAGTGCTTCTGACAAGTTGCTACCTTTTAGCCCACTTTTTTTATTGGAATATTAAGTCGTTAACGTGCCGAGATTCGTTGGGTAAGTGCTTAATGTTAGTTACTTAATTTTTTTGCAATTTCCGTATAATATTTTGCAAAATAGCTCTCTTTTAAAAAGATTAAATTAATTGGATGAGTAATTTTAAAACCGTCTAGGGGTAATTCCACCAGTGTGCTTTTATCTAATTCTGACTTGATAAGCGATTTGTACATAAAACTAATCCCAACGTCACTTTTTAGTAACTCAATGATTGTTGTTGGATTGGCAATCTCAATCTGTTGATTAAACTCATTAATTTGATAATTTTGGGTTGCCAGCCAATTAGCAAAAATGGCTCTTGTGCCGGAACCACTTTCTCTAATTAAAAGTACTTCAGGTAATAAGTCGGCGATTGTGATTGTCGTTTTATCCAAGAGTGGATTCTTTTGACTGGTAACACCGATAAATTCTTCGTTTTGAATAGTAATTGCATCAAACTCGTTTTTATCAAAATTACCCTCAACAAGACCCAACTCAACCTCACCTTGGCGCAAGGCAGTTAGAATTTCAGCAGTATTATCAATCAGTGTGTGAATTTTTGTCGTTGTGGGCAGTAAATTTTTAATCAGTCGTGGCAACAAGAACGTGCTGAGGGAATACGTCGCGCCAATTTTGATTATTGGTTCTTCAGAGTTAGTCCTAATCTGCTGCAAGACGTGTTCATTTTCCAGCAAAATTCTATCAACATATTGAACTAATTGTTCACCGGCGCTGGTTAAATGAATATGGACGCCATTTTTGGCAACCAATTTAACTTCTAATTCTTGTTCTAAATTGCTGATTTGCTGTGAGACGGCCGGTTGGGTAATAAATAGGTGTTGTGCTGTTTTAGTATAGGAAAGCGTTTTGGCCAAAACGGCCAGTGTTTTATAACGGCGATCAAGCATATTAAAATTCCCCCTGCGTTTATTATAAGTAAAATTTATCTAACAACAATAAATACTAATTTTTACTTATCTGATTAGCATGATACGCTAATAACGCACAAACGACGACATCAGGGGGAGAGAAAAATGACTATATTGAAAACACGTAGTTTTTATTTAGCGGCGTTATTAACGTTGATCTGTTCAATTTTGGGAACGCTATTAGGTGGATTGCCTTACTTAAATGTGATTGGTGCGTTAGTGATCGCATTAATTTTGGGAATGTTAATGCAGCTTCATCAACCGACGATCATCCGGGCCAAGTCGGGAATTGGTTTTATTTCAAATAAATTTTTACGACTTGGTATTATTTTGTTAGGGTTTAAATTAAACCTAATTGACTTGGCACATGCAGGAGTCAAAACTATTTTATTAGCAGCCATTATTGTGACTTGTACCATCACCATCGGTTATAATATTGCTCGTAAGATGGGCGTTGAACCGCAACTTGCAATCTTAGCGGCCAGTGGGACTGGCATCTGTGGAGCGGCCGCAATAATGGGAATCTCACCACAAATTCAAGTTCCGGCCGGTCAAGAAGAAAAGAAACGAGAAGATGAAGTTTTAGCAGTAGCGATCGTTGCTATCTTGGGAACAGTCTTCACTTTAATTGAAATCGGTATTCGACCATTGCTCCAGATGACGCCAACTCAATTTGGTGTGTTGACAGGCGGTTCACTACATGAGATTGCCCATGCAGTTGCAGCGGGTGGGTCTAATGGTCCAGTTAGTTTGGACACGGCAATTATTACCAAGTTATCACGGGTGCTAATGTTAGCTCCAGCGGCATTAATTATCGGAATTTGGTATCAAAAAAAGATTAATCGGCGCCAAAATTCGGGCTCTCAAAAATTACCTATTCCGTGGTTTATGCTTGGTTTTATTATCGCTAGTGTGCTTGGAACTTTCGTACCACTTGGTGCAACTGCATTGGCCTGGTTGGTTAAACTGGCCTATCTAGTTTTAGGAATGGCAATGGCTGCTCTGGGAATGAGTGTTAATTTCAACGTCATCTTACATCGTGGTCGCAACGCACTAATTTCGGCTACGTGCACTTCCGTTATTTTGTTAACCCTCATGATTGTTGTCAGTAAGTCACTATTTTAAATAATATTATTTAAAGCCGTAACGTAGGTAATTTATGTTGCGGCCTTTATTTGTCTTTCGAATACTGTTGCTATGCCCAGGGCCGAGTAGCTTATTTTTTATACCTATTTTTCGGCTACGCTACCTATGACTATCTGTCGCGGCCAATAGTTGGTATGATAAGGGTGATCGTGATTTGTTCGTTAATAGTTAGGTTGACTGGTAAAAGTGAGAAAGGATCTGAGCAAGATCGAACAAGAATCATTATTTAATCAAAATGAAAAAAATCAACCGCTAGCTAATCGTGTCCGACCGACTAATTTAGATAACTTTGTTGGTCAGCAGCAATTGCTTGGCCCAGGGAAGGTTCTTCGCCAGTTGATTGACCATGATCAAGTGACCTCAATGATTTTTTGGGGACCACCAGGTGTTGGAAAAACGACGTTGGCACGAATTATTGCGCGGCGGACCAAAGCCACTTTTATTACTTTTAGTGCAGTGACAACCGGCATTAAGGATATAAAAAAAGTGATGAAACAGGCAGACGAAAACCAGCAATACGGCGAAAAGACAATCTTATTCTTAGATGAAATTCACCGTTTTAATAAGGCGCAGCAGGACGCTTTTTTACCTTACGTTGAAAAGGGGAGCATCACTTTAATTGGTGCCACAACAGAAAATCCGTCATTTGAAATTAATTCGGCCTTGCTGTCGCGCACGAAAGTTTTTGTGCTAAAAGCTTTGACGACAGCCGATATTAAGCAGCTATTGCAAAATGCACTTAATGATCCTCGTGGTTTTGGCAAACAGCAGATTGAACTTAGTGATGAAGTGCTGACAATGATTGCGGATTTTGCTAACGGCGATGCCCGAATGGCACTGAATACTTTGGAAATGGCCGTTCTAAACGGTGAGCAAACTGATGATAAAATTGTACTGACTAAAGAGGCCGTTGTGCAGATTACTGCCAAAAAATCGTTACTTTACGATAAACATGGCGAGGAACACTATAATTTAATTTCAGCCTTGCATAAGTCAATGCGCAATAGTGATGTTGACGCAGCAATTTACTGGCTGGCTCGAATGTTGGAAGCCGGTGAAGATCCATTATACGTTGCAAGACGGCTAGTTCGGTTTGCTAGTGAAGATGTAGGGATGGCTGATAGTCGGGCCTTAGAGATCACTGTTGCGGCCTTTCAGGCGTGCCAGTTTATTGGAATGCCTGAATGTACAGTTCATTTAACCCATGCTGTTACTTATTTAGCACTAGCGCCGAAATCGAATGCACTGTACACGGCGTATGAGGCCGCAAAGGACGATGCTTTACATCATTTAAGTGAGCCGGTGCCGCTACAAATTCGGAATGCACCAACGAAGCTCATGAAAGACCTGGATTATGGCGCCGGTTATCAGTACGCCCATGATGCCAAGGATAAATTAACCACTATGCGTACAATGCCTGATTCATTGCGTGATCGCCATTATTATCAGCCGACGACCGAGGGTTCTGAGGCAAAAGTAAAACAGCGCCTAGAACAAATTAAGGCTTGGCACGCCGAACATGATGAATAAAGCGTAATTTAATATTGAATGGCAGTGGCTAGGCGCGTTTACATTAAATTAGTAATACTACTAAAAGTATTTCCCAAACACGGCCTAGTTATGTCATTCATTGTTACTAAATATCTATTTAGAATAGGCCAACTACTGGAGACAGAATTTTTTGTTTCCAGTTTTTTGTGTTTTAAAGTGGACTCATTTTAGTGATCTAGTTTAATGGCCTACATAATTTACCCTTTAGTGATCAGTTAAGAACACTGTTATAACAGGAAACGCAACTAATAATTGCGCAATTTCCAGTTTCTAGTTGCCCTAAAGCACGGAATATTTTCTTGTTATTGGTGAATTCTGTTGGCATACTAAATGTAATTCAAAGAAGGCAGGGAGGATCTTATGACAACAGTCGTATTTGCGCAACAGCTTAGAAAGTTACGGAAAGAAAAGGGACTATCACAGGATAATATTGCGGCAAAGCTCTATATTTCTCGGCAAGCAGTTTCACGCTGGGAGAGTAAGGATGCCACACCTGATTTAACCAATTTAGTTTTGTTGGCCGATATCTTAGATGTTGGATTAGATGAATTAATTTTGGGACAAGAACAATCCAAAAAGAACGTGAATTCAGAGAAAGTTGAGGCCAGTAATAATGATTACGTTGTTAATCCGACTACTGGTGTTTATAAACATAAGCGACCAACTAATTTTTGGGAATTTATGGCCAGTTATTGGTGGGTGATTTTTGCGATTGGTGGTTGGTTAACTTGGTTTCTCCCGATAATTGTGCGCGAAGTTTTCAAGGCCATGCGGTAAGTTGAGCGAGATTCGATGGGTATTCAACACCTTTCGAAATAATTACGCTGGTGAATCCAATTATTTTGAAGATAAATAATCCTTCAGCACGTTAGTTTAATTGGTCTTTCAGTACCAGAAAAAATAAAAGTTTTTGGCCACTCTTTATAGGTGGTGGAATTTATCGCTATATAAAAAGTTAAATTAACAATGTTTTGAAAAATATTAGAACAAAAAAAGGCTGGGACAAAAATCCTAGCCTCTTTTGTTTCCGAACATTACTCTAGAACGTGCGTCAAAAGTCTGGGCTTACATTACGCACGTGAACCCAAAACTGACTTTTGTCCCACTCCCACTAGATGTGTTTAAAGATAGGTTAATTATCGTTGCGGTTACCGCCAAACAATAGAACCAAACGTAATAATTGGAGGAAGGTCGATAGTGCAGCCGCCACATAAGTCAATGCTGCAGCTGTAAGGACCTTCCGAACCATTGGGACTTCCTCACTGGATAGAACGCCACCTTCAGAAAGAATGGTCAAAGCACGATGGGAAGCGTTAAATTCAACTGGTAACGTCACTAATTGAAAGAGCAATGCTAAAGAAAAAGCTGCAATACCTAGATTAATCAGTGTTTGGTTCCAACTCAGTAAAACGCCAATTAAAATAATTGGGAATGCAGCCGTTGAACCAATATTGGCCAACGGGACAATTGCAGTTCTAATGCGCATTGGCCAATAATTTTTCTTATCTTGGACAGCATGACCACATTCATGGGCCGCAACGCCAATCGCGGCGACTGAGGTTGAATCGGCGGTTGCTTCGGAAAGGCTGAGTACCTTAGTTTTACCATTATAATTATCGGTTAAATTACCACTGATTTTTTGGACACCGACGTCACTAATACCTGATTGTTGTAGGATATAGTTAGCGGCATCAGTACCGGTAACGCCACTTTGACTGCGATATTGATCATAATGTTTAAAGGTTCGGTTAACGTAGCTCGAAGCGACCATTGAAATGATAAGGCCAATAATTACTAAAAAGTAGGTTGGGTCCCAAAAAAAGGAAACATCTAATCAGCTCCATTCGTTAATCAGTTATTAGGGTGTGTTTGAAAAAGCGTTCAGCCTCTACTTTGCAATTGCGGATAATTACTAGCTTCGCTGCCGCTGTCGATTGAACTAGGATAATCCGAAGTAATTGCAACCTAGACCGCTAAGTATCCTGATGCACCATCCGGTTTCCATTTGACTACGGCAAAATTAGCAAGGGAGCACAGGGACAAGTTTCATAACTGCCCGTGACTAAGTCCGTCTTGGTCACCGCAGAAAACTGCTTTTTCAAGCACGTTTACACTAAATTACTCAAGAAAATACTAGTAAAAGTATTTTCTAAATATAATCTAGTTTACGTTCGCGCGCGAAACTGGTTGCGACACTTGGGACAAGTTATCTTAATTTTACCTTTGCCCCGGGGAACGCGAATTCTCTGGTGGCAATTTTTACAAGTGAAAAAGCGGTATTGCTTGCGTTGTTGCCATTCGTGGTAGCGCCGGCGAGTTGGTTTGGTTAACCAAGCCGTTCGTTGTTGAAATTTAGTGTTTTCATGAGCGCGCTTATAAATATTGCGTGAGAAAATCCGCCAATAGGCGACAATCAGCACTAAAAGGCCAAGCAAGTTCAGCCAAATTGTGTGAACAAACATGGTCAATAGAATTAATATCAGACCACAAGCAATTAAAAATTTATTCAAACTATCCATAATACCGTAACGACCGCGCATAAATTGAGCGACTTTGTAGAGCCATTTTGGTGGTTGTTTCAATATAATCAGCCTCCCCTTTTTGCTTAATAGTGACACTATGCCAAATAAAAATTGAAAAGTCATCGGGCGAAAGAAGGAGAGTGGGAAAAATGGTAACTGGGATTATTTTGTAACAACCTTAAAAGCTGATGAAGATAGTGATCAGTTTTCGCACCGTTAGCATAGATAGTTAACTCAATGTTTCATTGAACACTATTATTCAGTCATTGTTACTTGTGTTCTTGCTTGATAATTCTGAATAATCATTTTAGCGATTGCGTCAGCAACATTGATATTTTTTAAAATTGGGCCGTGAGAGTAACTGCCAATCGTATTTTTATACCGCATTCCCTCAACGTGATCTTCTGGATTGTTACCAAAGCCTTCGATCATTTTACCAAGTGGCTTTAACTTATTTTTATCGTCAAAGTAAGTTCGGCCGCTGTGATTTTCAAAGGCCGCAACGGTTCCCCACTCAGTCTCGTATTTAGTGTCACCAATCATGCGTGCATCGGCCTTGAAAACAGTATGCAGCGGTAGGATACCTAACCCCTTGATGGTCGTTCCATCACTGGTTTTATAGTAGTCACCGAGTAGCTGGTAGCCGCCACAAATAGCCAACATTGGTTTGCCGGCTTCAATGTAATTACGAATTGTTTCACCGTGGCGAGGTAAGTCCTTAGCAACAACGGTTTGTTCAAAGTCCTGACCGCCGCCAAAAAACAGAAAATCATAATTTTTGGCGTCAAAGGTCTTGGTATCGATACTAACATTATCTACTTGGACATTAAAACCTTGTTGATTGAGTAAGTAACGTAAGACCTTAACATCACCAGAATCACCATACGTATTCATGAGATCTTCATAAAGATAGGCAATTTTAATTGCTTCTTTATTAATATTTTCAGTCATTTTTTCACCTTATTCCAATTATCTAACCTGCTAAAATCATAGCACATAGGGCCGCTCCTAGTCACGTGATTAGTGAAGTGATGACCATAATCTGAACGTGCTTTTTATCAGTGGCACAGTCTTAACGTGTTTTAAATGGTGGATTTTTGAATGTCACTTTGAGGGTGTTTGCAAATTACTTCTTTCTAGAAGCGTTATAGTGCACCTCACGTTGTTAATTGAACTATTATTTTATGTTAGTTGTGAATTATTTGTAAGACGCACAAATAACCTTTCTAGTTGCACCACGAGCCTACAAATTTTGGTCTAGTACGTAGCTGGCAATAACTCTCAATCGCAGAGTAGAAGCTAAGTGCTTTTTCAGGCACTAATTAATTTGTCCGAAAGCTTTTTCCTGTTTAACTGCTAAGTGGGGTAAAATGAATCTAAATAAGCGAGTTAGTTTGGAGAAAATTAATGTATTATTTTATCAACACAAGCTTTAATCAAAAAAATCAGGAATTGAACACGCACAAATGAAGCGATTGGCCTTGTTTAAGAATCATGGTGCCGCCGCGCAAATTGTTACGCGTTTTTTTTCGTTGACCCTCCACAAAACACTGCAAGATGCTGGATTAGTAGATACAGACATGGTTAACTTGTTTGATTTTTTTCAGGATAGCTTAACTTTTAAAAAGCGTTCGTTTAAGCTTGCCGACCTTGCACTTAATGCTAATTTACAGGTTATACCTAATGATGATGGTCATAGTTACCTCGTCAAGGATGGCGCCCGGCTTGTGCAGCGTATTCGGCTGCGGGCCCCAGAGTACACGGACGTTGAAACCATTTGGACCTTTGACCGCTACAATAAATTGGTTAAATCACAGTGGTGGGATTGGCGTGGTTTTATGGCGTTAGAACAATGGTATGACGTTGATGGTCAAGTTACGGTTGAGCTGGTATTTGCGCCTAGTGGTAAGCAAATTTACCAAACATTTCACACTAAGGATCAGCACGGTAAACTGGTAAATTCGTTATACCGGATTAATGATTGGCACGGTCATGAGTATTCCTTCACTGGAGAACAGGCGCTAATGCGTTTTTTCTTGGACGAGTTGAATAAAGCCAACCGGCAGAAAAACGTTTTTGTGGCCGACCGTGCCTTTGAGCTATCTTGGTCACTGCTAAATATGAAAACGCGGGCCTTTAAACTATTACATTTACACGCTAATCACTTAAATAACCCCAATAATCCCGTGACTGCTAATCTAAATTATAATTACGAGTACGCGATTAAAAATCGACATAGTTGGCAGGGAATCATTGTGCCCACGCAACAGCAACGGGAGGATCTCATCACACGTTGGGGTGACCAAGTGCCAATTTACACTTTGCCGGTTGGCGTTGTTAGTCGGCAAACGTTAGCGGCACCACCAGTACCTTGGAACACACGCCACGTTGGCCAAATTATTATGGTAGCGCGACTATCACCGGAAAAACAGCAAGAAAAGGTTATTGCGGCCTTTGAACAGATTCACCAGCGCGCACCTCAAGCGCGCTTAGCATTTTGGGGATACGCCAACGGCCAAGAAGGAACACGTTTAAAAAAATTAGTGACGAAAAAAAAGCTTCGTAATTTAGTAACCTTCCACGATTATACGCGTGATATTGCTGCGGTTTATAATCAAGCGCAGATTTTAGTTTTAGCATCCCGTTCGGAAGGCTTTTCATTGGCAATATTAGAGGCACAGTCCCACGGCTTACCTTGCGTTTCTTTTGCTGCAAAGTATGGACCGCAGGATTTAATTAGCGATGGGGTTGATGGCTATTTAGTGCCAGTTAATGACATTAGCGCGCTGGCGAATACCGTGGTTAGATTACTTAATGACGATGATAAAATGCAACAATTTAGTCATAACGCCTATTTGGCAGCAAAACGTTTTTCTGAAGATACCGTTTGGACAAAATGGCAGGTTGTTTTTCAAGCGGTTCAACGATTCTACAAGGAGGCGTGAGTGTGCTTTATTTTGTTAATGATTATTTTGTTGCTCTAAATTCAGGAATTGAGCACGCAGAAATCAAGCGCGCTCAATTATTTAAACACCAAGGGATCGCGGCCAAAATTGTTACCCAAAGTTATAATTCAATGCAGTACGCCAATAAAATGCGCTTTGGACTAAGTCAAGATCAAGTCATTAATATGTATGATTATTTTCAAGGAATAGTTGATTTAATACCTAAGGCCAATAAACGACCAACGATTGCAACGCTGAATTTGGCCGCCGATTACAATGTTCTACCAGGCAATAATGTGAGCCGTGTTTATGATGGTGATCGCTTGGTGATGGACGTTCACTTTATAGACGGAACGGTTGGTCAATTGGGGTACGTGGATCATTTTGATCAGTTTGGGAAAAAAGTATTGCGGGTACTTTGGGATTATCGCGGTTTTAAATCACGGGAAGAATTCTATAGTGGAAATGGTGATCTAGTTGGCCGAATTACGTATAATCCGGCTGGAAAACGAATAGTTGAAGAGTATTTTGCGCTTAATAAAGATAATCAACTTTATCTAAGTTCACTTCAGTTAGTGAATTATCGGCAGCAGACGCTTTATTTTACTAGCCATACTTCGTTATTTAGTTTCTTTTTGGACGAGCTTAATCGTCAAGGTGGTGATCAGGCAGCATTTATTGCGGATCGGCCAGGGATTGCTTACGATGCTGTTTTGGCGATGCAAACTAAGGCGCCCAAGTACGTTAGTATTCCAACCACCCACACGGTCAATCCAAAGGACCAAGTCAGTGCTGATTTGGCCGGAATTTATGCCAATGCACTAGTTAAACAGGTTAATCAGCTAACTGGGATAATTGTAGCCACGGAGGCGCAAAAACAAGATTTACTCAGTTGGTTTGGGGGCAAACATTCACCGGTGTCGGTGTTTGTTATTTCGCAAATTGTGGTGCCGGATCAGATTGCGCAGGCAGCACCGGTACTACTGGCTAAGCGGCACTACCATGAGGTTATTGTTGTTGGCCATTTAACTAAAGAACGGCAAACTGATCAGGTTATAACGGCATTTCAACAAATTTATGAGCTAGTACCTGACGCACGATTATTGATTTACGGTTATGGTGATCAGCAAAAAGCACTAACTGAACAAATTAAACAGGCTGGTCTGGAAGATGTTGTTTTTTTAAAGGGCTATCAACCAGATTTACGGCAAGTTTATGACCAGGCCTGGCTTTATATCAATACTTCTAGTGGTGACTCGCAACCACTAGCATTGGGTGAGGCTTTAAGTCACGGCGTACCGGCAATTGCTTATCGATTTAATTATGGGCCCGCGGATTTAATTCAAAATGGTGTTAATGGTTATTTAATCGAAAATGATGATATTTCTAAGTTGGCCCAGCAGATGTTACATGTATTAACGGATGATTCACGTTGGCAAACACTGAGTCATAATGCTTATATTAGCATGGCTGCCTATACTGAAACTAACGTCATGGCCAAGTGGCAATTTATTTCTAAATAATAAGTAAAAATTGTTGCATTTTTTGTGTTTTGAAAGCATGATAACTGTGAAATTAGGATTAACCAATCAACTGGAGGTGCTTGTTATGCAGATTAAGTTTGACGAAGCTTCATTGACTAAACTTCAACCACATTTGGGAACAGGGAAGAAGTTATTATTAACTTTTGAAGATGGTGTCGGGCCCTATTCACAGCACGCGATGATTCATATGCAGGTTCAGTTCACGTTAAACGTTATTAGTGAGGGTATGGCGACAGAGGGCTATGACCAAACGATTAGTAGCAATTTAGGCGACATTTTAGTTAAAGGCTATTCAATGGATAGTTTGGATGAAAATATGGCGGTACATTTGAATCAAACGCTGGATACCATGTTATTGTCTGGCGATATTGGTTCAATCGATGATAATATGGGCTTTATTGATTTTACAACTGCTGATGGGGTAAAAAAGAATCCAGCACGTTAATTACTATAATTTAAACAGTGAAAGCCAGTTTGTCGTTGAAAGCTTTAATTATGAAGCCAACGGTAAACTGTTTTTTTATTAACTGCTGGTGTATTCACCTTTTAAAATACTATAATAGAGTCACTAAAAAAATTTGAAAAGGTGACAAAATGAAGCGAATGCCAGCAAACGTAACCGTTAATGAAACCGATGCACAATTGAATCAGATAGAACCAGAAGAGGCCTTCAGTCAAAATCAATGCTTTGATACGCAGCAATTAGAGCAAGAAGAATTTGTAGGAAGTTACTTTAAGGAAGTTATTTTTAAAAATTGTGTTTTTAACGAAATCAATTTTGTTCGCTTGAGTTTGCACAACGTTATCTTTGATCACTGTGAGCTACTGAATAGTGAATTGATTGGTGCAGGAATGCAGCGGGTTGAGTTTCAAAACTGTAAATTAACGGGCAGTAATTTTGCCGACAGTGTTTTGCAGGATTGCCTTTTCGATAACTGTAAGGCCGACTACACAAGCTTTTCTGGTGCAAAGTTTAAACGACTAAACTTCCTGAGCAGTAATTTGATGAGTGCTGATTTTAGTTTTCTAAATTGGCAGCAGCTAGAATTTACTGACTGTCAGTTAATGGCGGCTAATTTTTTATCAACGCGACTTACTAAACTGAAGCTCAAATCGAATCAAATTGATAGCGTTAAGGTAACGGCGCAGTCGTTGGCGGGTCTGATTGTGGCGCCAGAACAAGCAGTTGATTTGTTGCTGGCGATTGGAGTTAAAGTGGATTGAATTCCGCAGGCAACTAGTTTTTAACTAGGAGTTAATGATGAGCTTACGTTGGTCCGAATAGCAAAGAATAGCTTTTTTGAAAACATAGCAAAAAACGATCAATTAAAGAATATATTAATATAACGATCCGGATAATCCGAACTTAAATTAAGTAACATTCACTTTTGTTTATGAAAATTCGCTAAAAAGCAATTGACGGATCAACTTTTATCTGTTAAGTTAGTCGGTAATAAAATTATAAGGAGTGGATAACCATTATGTCTAATTGGGACACAAAGTTTGCTAAACAGGGCTACACATTTGATGATGTACTATTAATTCCAGCTGAAAGTCACGTTTTACCACACGATGTCGATGTGAGCGTTCAATTAGCAAAGAATTTGAAGCTTAATGTACCAATTATGAGTGCCAGTATGGATACTGTTACAGAATCTAAAATGGCAATTGCCATGGCACGTCAAGGTGGACTTGGGGTTATTCATAAAAATATGACAATTGAGCGTCAGGCGGATGAGGTTCGGAAGGTTAAGCGATCCGAGAGTGGGGTTATTGTTGATCCGTTCTTCTTAACGCCTGATCGGCCCATTCAAGATGCCGAAAACCTGATGCAACGTTATCATATTAGTGGGGTGCCGATTGTTGATTCGATGGAAGCGCGGCATTTAGTTGGTATTATTACTTTCCGGGATATTCGTTTTGTGACGGATTATACTGGACGGATTGACAGTGTTATGACCAAGCAACAGTTAGTGACTGCACCAGAAGGAACGCCACTAGCTGCAGCGGAACAAATTTTACAAGAACATAAAGTTGAAAAATTACCATTAGTTGACGAAGATGGTCGTCTAAGTGGTTTGATTACGATTAAAGATATTGAAAAAGTAGTGGAGTTTCCTAACGCAGCAAAGGATAAACAAGGTCGTTTGCTAGTCGCTGCAGCAGTAGGTGTAACTAGTGATACCTTTGACCGTGCTCAGGCCTTATTAGATGCAGGGGTTGATGCGATTATCATTGATACAGCCCACGGTCATTCTGCTGGTGTTATTCGTAAGATTAAAGAGATTCGTGAACAATTTCCTGATGTAACTTTGATTGCTGGAAATGTCGCCACTGCAGAAGCTACACGAGCACTTTATGACGTTGGTGTCGATGTCGTTAAAGTAGGAATTGGCCCAGGATCGATTTGTACAACGCGAATCGTTGCTGGCGTCGGTGTTCCACAATTAACTGCCATTTATGATGCTGCAAGTGTTGCTCGTGAGTATGGAAAGACAATCATCGCGGATGGTGGAATTAAATATTCCGGTGACATCGTTAAGGCCTTGGCGGCAGGCGGTAATGCGGTTATGTTAGGTTCAATGTTAGCCGGCACTGATGAAGCACCCGGCGAATTTGAAATTTATCAGGGTCGCCGCTTTAAAACTTATCGTGGCATGGGTAGTATGGCCGCAATGGACAGTACTCATGGGTCATCTGACCGCTATTTCCAAGGGGACGTTAATGAGGCCAATAAGTTAGTCCCTGAGGGTATTGAGGGTCGGGTTGCCTATAAAGGTAGTTTGGCCGATATTGTTTACCAAATGGTTGGTGGCTTACGTGCTGGGATGGGCTACGTTGGTGCGTCCAATTTACAGCATTTGGCTGATGACGCCCAATTTGTTCGAATCTCTGGTGCTGGTTTACGGGAATCACACCCCCATGATGTTCAAATTACTAAAGAGGCGCCGAATTATTCAGTCCAATAATTGAAATGATAATTAAGCGTGGGACAAAAGTCGGTTTTTGGCGTACGTTCTAGAGTAATGATCAGAAATAGTAAGAGGCTGGGACTTTTGTCCCGGCCTTTTTTGAATTAAATGGCATAGAAATTCAGTGATTAAAAAAACTATAATTGATCAGGAATGTACATTTTTGAAGCAAAAATGTACACTTTAGATGACAATTCTTATTAGAGAGAAAAATAAATGCCACTAGGGTGTTTTTCAGGTATGTAAAAAATAAATAAATAGAAGAAGGTGAGCCTATTGGCAAAACGACCTAATCGACAAAAATTGTTAAAAAATAAATTAAAACATTTGCAGCAGGTTAGTGAACACAAGCAACAGGCCAAAGCTAAAGCACAGATTGAAGAGCAACAACAGGCGATGGCAAAGAATCTTGCATTGCTGTCAGATGAGGATGAGCCTAGCCAGCCAATAGACTCACACACCACAACAAACACTAGTTTAGCTGCCGATAGAGTAAACTCAAATTCAAAGGTACCTATAGCGGATACAGAAACCTCCACCCATGTGACTCAAGAATCTGAGAAAGAGGTTTCGCAATCAGTTAAAACAGTACCAAAAGTAATCAAAGAAGAGCAAAAAGTGATTACGCCAATAGTTGCTGCGAAACCAACTGCTACAGCAACGTTATTAAAATCGGCAGGGCAAGCGGCGGATTTAGTTAAAAGTCCTCAAGTGGCTTCCACCGCAGATCCAGCAACATCTAATCTAGTGGCTGAAAGGACAGTAAATGAACCGGCCAATCAGGTATCAAACACTGAATCTGAGCCAGTTGATTTAACGGCCCAGGCTAAAACTAGCGAGAAAATTATGGACAAAAAGGGAAATAGAAGGGGTATTTCCTGGGAAATGATCACTCAGCAGTTACAACAATGGCTTGTACAGGGAGAAATTACACGCTTACCTCAGTTGCCAATTACCCCTGCTTTATTAGTAGATTTGAACCAAAATTTACCCCATAGGTTACCTAAAAGTTATCAGCAATTTTTGACTGAATTTGGCGCAGTTGACGCATTTGGCTATTTCTTTGCCGGAAAAAGTACAAACCCAGCGGCCGATCTTACTTATTTAAACAAGGCGGTGGCAAATAGTTTGTTACCAGAAGCAACGGCTCCGCGCTTATTGGTTTTTGCAGCCAGTGAACAAGGATTTTTAGCGTATGATTATCGTGAGGAGATTGCCGGTGAACCCATTATTGTTGCCGGTTCTGGCCCGGAGCTACGGCAAGTGGCGATTGATTTCAATGATCTATTAACACAAATGTTGGAAAAATGATTTTTAAGATAGAAGCAGTAGCAATAAAAGTCTGATTAATTTTTATTGAGGCTGCTTTTTATGTGTTTTTCAAACACGACCTAGTTTTAAAACTAAAATGGGCCAATTATCTGACTAGTGTGTGCTAATTAGGATTGGCCAAAGGTTATAGCTACCTCCGTTAACTGCCGCTTGGTATACTGAAATAGATGGGAGGCGAGTGCTATTAATAAGAAAAAAATAAAACGTTGGCAAACTAAGTTACAACCCATAATTGAACAATATCAAGCAGCTAACATTAGTCGTAATGCTGTTGTTGTTGCGTATTATGCCTTACTATCTATTTTTCCCTTGATGATTTTTTTGGGTAATTTATTGCCCTTACTTGATCTCAAAGTTGATGATGTCCTGAAGTACATCAAAGTGTTGGTGCCAGCTAGCATCTACCATAATTTATTACCCCTAATTAAATCTTTTTTGACGAACGGTAATGGTGGCTTGTTGTCGATTGGTGCACTGGTGACATTATGGTCTGCCAGTAAGGGAATCGTTAATTTACGGAAAAGTGTTAATGATGTTTACGGAATTAAAACACCACAAAATGCTTTAATTAGTCGAATAATTTCTGTTTTATTAACGTTAGTTTTTATTTTGATCATGATGGCAATTGTTTTGGCCTTTGGTTTTGGTCAGGATATTTTAAATTATGTAGTCCCACGTTTGCAGTTACCGCCATTGATTTTGCAACTTTTTGCACAGTTAAGGTTACCTGTAGCAGGAATAATGTTATTAATTCTGTTGATGTTACTTTTATACATGATACCAAACGCTAAATTACATTTTCGCTGTATTTTGCCAGGGGCAATCTTGACTGCTGCCGGCTGGTTAATTTTGGCGCAGGTTTTCGCCATTTATGTGCGCTACTTTGCAAGTTCAGTTACTAGTTATGGTGCAATTGGGGCCTTTATTATTCTGATGTTTTGGTTAGATTTTATTGCAGAGATTTTACTACTTAGTTCGTTTGTTAACCGTTTAACGGAAGAACATTTCTATGGCGAAATTAAACCTAGTAAAGGAAAAGTACGTGATTTTATTGAAAATAGGCAACAAAAAAAAGATTCTAAGCCATCAGCTAATGATTAATGGCAGAATCTTTTATTTTTAATCTAAAATTAGAGTGTGTTTCAAAACTTTTTCAAATATATGCAGACTAGTTAGTGGTAGAATACTTAAAAAAATGATTTCGAATCACACTCTAGTTTCATTAATAAGCTATCGTCAATCTATTTTTAGTAACGTTTTTGTGTTTCTTGCAGAACTTCTAGGCGTTGAAAATATTCTTGTTGGGAAATATGGCCAGCAGCAAATTCCTGCTCAAGAATTTCACGGGCCGTTGTTGGCCGTTCTTGGTGAATTTCTTGGCGAACAGTTTCACGTTTACGATTGAAGGCGATGACAGTGATGATGGCGCCAAGCACTACCAAAAGTGTGAGCCAGCCGAAAGCACCCGTACCATTACTCATCATATGCCCAAAACCGCCAGTCACCAAACTTGTACATTGCGTCATCATTATCAAGACCTCGCTTTCTTTAACTCTATTGTAACCCTTATCAATCACTTTAGACGAGCATTTTACTTAAAATTTAAGAATTAATTTAAAAGTCAAATCTTATTAACAAAATTAGATTAAAAACGAATTTCCTAATCCTGTTAGTGATCAATTTTGTTCCAGCATTAAATTATGTTAAGGTAACGATATTATTAACGAATTGGAAAAGGGGATTACTATGTTTGAACCAACAAAAAAGCATCGAACAGCAAAGGAAGTAGCGGAATTATTACCTAAAGAGGTTATTAATTTAATTTGGAATACGTTAAGTGATTTTCGTAAACAAAAGAAGTTAGTACAATCTCCCTTGGCCGTTGCCTTTAGCGATGATTTTGATGCAACAACCATCTACATCCTTATTTTACAAAATAATGCTGGGTTGGCCGAAGAAGTAAAACTAGATTATTCGGGTAATAAAGATTTTCTGGGTAAGGGAACAATCTTAATCGTCAGCGATAAAGCTAAAACAATTTCGATGACGATTAGTGAAGCAAATAAGCAGAATAAAAAAACAAAATAGATACCATTTACTCGTCAATGGCGAGTGACTACCTGATATTAATGTTTAAATTGTTGAATAAGTTGTACTCAAAAAACCAATTTTTGTGTTTGATTATGATCAAAAGGCCCTCTGCTATGCAAACAGTAGGTCGATGCTAGAAGTCTGGGGACTTTTCCAGAATTATTGTTCAAAATTCGAATTATTCTTTAAAACGGTCCTTAAGATGGTTTAAAATCAACTCACTAATTGGTATTTTTTAACGATCCAATCTTTCAGTTCAACTGGGTTCACAGGAACGTTTAAGAAGAGATTGACTTGTTCTACAAAAGCGCTATATTGATGACAAATAGTTCATTTTGATTAGATTGTATTTCAAACTATTTTGAACCTTTTTTTACTAGTAAGTTAGTAAAAATGTGTTTCAGTAGTTGGTGTCTTGAGAATACTTTCTGTTTCGATATGGCTTTTTTGGTGTTTAATTAAGAGCGTGTGCGAATAAAATTTTAAAGGCGTTCGTAATAGAGGGATCTGGGAAATATGGCAAAAGAGATTAAAACGACAGCGCCAGACACGATGAATCAATTGGCGGCCGTTGAGCCAAGCGCTGTTTATAAGAAACTGGGTGTTGATCAAACTGGTTTAACTAGTGCGGCGGCGACCAAGCGACAACAAAAATACGGTAAAAATTTAATTGAAAAATCCGCGAAGGAACCATTGATAAAAATCTTTTTGAGTAATTTTACTAGCGTAATGGCCATTTTACTGTGGGTGGGTGGTTTCATTGCAATTATTGCCCATATGCTTGAGCTTGGAATTGCTATTTGGTTAGTTAATGTAATCAATGGTGTTTTTAGCTTTTGGCAAGAATTTCAGGCCGGCAAAGCAACGGAGGCCTTAAGCCAAATGCTACCGGCGCACGCTCGTGTTTTGCGTGATGGCAAACAAAGTGAAATTTTGGCGGAAGATTTGGTCCCGGGCGATACGATCTACGTTGAAGAGGGCGATAATATCTCCGCTGATGCGCGCTTAATTCAAACAACCAATATGAAAGTTGACCAATCAACCTTAACGGGCGAATCAGCAGCAGTTTCCAAGCGCGCTGATTCCGTTAGTAAATTAAATGTTGGTCACGCAGAATTAAGTAATATGATTTTTGCCGGGACTTCAGTCTCTAGCGGCAGCGCTACAGCCGTTGTCCTTTCCACGGGAATGAAAACCGATTTTGGTAAAATTGCTCGTTTAACTCAGTCAGTGGGTAATGTTGAAAGCCCATTGGAAAAGGAACTAGATCGTTTAACGCGGCAAATCTCACTCATTGCAATTTCGTTAGGGGTCTTTTTCTTCATTGCGGCCGTCTTTTTTGTTCATTATCCGTGGGCGCAAGCATTTATATTTGCACTTGGAATGATTGTTGCCTTTATTCCTGAGGGGCTGCTGCCTACTGTTACCTTGTCGTTAGCGATGGCGGTTAACCGAATGGCTAAGAAGCACGCATTGGTTAAACAATTGTCTAGTGTTGAAACATTGGGTGAGACTTCGGTAATTTGTTCAGATAAAACTGGTACGCTAACGCAAAATCAGATGACGGTTAGCCATTTGTGGTTGCCTAAAGAAGAACTGGAAGTTACTGGGCTTGGGTACGCGCCAAAAGGTAAGATTATTTCTAAGTCAGATGCACAATTTGATGCAACAAAAGATCCAGATGCACAGCAACTTTTACGTGGTGCGGCTCTAGCAAGTAATGCACGTGTAGTGCCGCCGTCACCAAAAAACGATAATTATACGGTTTTAGGGGACCCTACAGAAGCTTGTTTGACGGTTGTTGCTGAAAAGGCAGGGCTGGATCTGACCATGGAAGCAAAAAAGACGCCCCGAATAAAGGAATTACCCTTTGATTCAGTTCGAAAACGAATGACGACCATTCATAGTAATGGGGCCCAAGATTTAACTTACACAAAGGGTGCACCTAATGAAGTTGTTGCCTTGTGTCAGAAAATGCAAGTTAACGGCAAGGTTGTTCCGTTAACGGCAGAAGATCGTGAAAGGATTATGCAGGCAAATGACAATTATGCTAAAGAAGGGTTACGTGTTC
This sequence comes from Loigolactobacillus backii, assembly GCF_003946275.1. GTDB lineage: Bacteria > Bacillota > Bacilli > Lactobacillales > Lactobacillaceae > Loigolactobacillus > Loigolactobacillus backii. The sequence goes on along the minus strand of NZ_RHNQ01000016.1, from coordinate 20,936 downwards.
TAGCAATTGCTTATAGTGATTTACCTGCCGATCAAGATTTAGATGCTGCCACGATTGAAACTGTTGAAAAGGATTTAACTTTTGTTGGCTTGACCGTGATGCTTGATCCGCCACGACCAGAGGTTAAGGCGGCCGTTGAAGAATGTCACCGGGCAAATATTCAAATTATCATGGTCACAGGTGACTATGGATTAACTGCCAAAAGCATTGCTCAGAAAATTGGCATTGTCCAGGGGGATGATGTTCGTGTTGTGACTGGCCAAGAGTTAAAAACGATGACCGACCAAGAGTTGAAAAAGGCCTTAAGTGGCCAAATCATTTTTGCCCGAATGGCGCCTGAACAAAAATTCCGGGTAGTTTCAATGTTACAAACAATGAACAAAATTGTTGCCGTAACCGGTGATGGCGTTAACGATGCACCGGCTTTGAAGAAGGCTGATATCGGGATTGCAATGGGTGTGACTGGTACTGACGTTGCTAAAGAAGCAGCGGATATGATTTTAACCGATGATAATTTTGCATCAATTGTTCGTGCAATTGAAGAAGGACGGACAGTCTTCAATAATATCAAGAAGTTTTTATTGTATATTTTAAACAGCAATATGCCAGAAGCAACGCCATCCGCTGTCTTTCTATTTTCTCGTGGTGGAATTCCGCTGCCGTTAACGGTTATGCAGATTTTGTCCGTCGATTTAGGCACGGATATGTTACCGGCGTTGGGTCTTGGGACTGAACAAGCTGAATCCGGTATAATGGATCAGCCGCCACGCTCGCAGAACGAGAAGCTACTTAACAAGGGAATTATTTTTAAGGCATTCTTCTGGTACGGCTTAGTTGCCGCAATTATTTCTTTTGGGGCCTACCTATACGTTAATTTTGCTTATGGTTATAGTCTGACCAATTTGGCAACTCACGGTGTTGTTTATCAAGAAGCGACTACCATGACGTTAGCGGCAATTGTTTTCTGCCAGATTGCGGCGGCAATTAATTGTCGAACAATCAACGAATCAGTCTTTAAGGTTGGAATCTTTAGTAATCACCGGGTGCTTTTTGGGATTGTTTTTGAGATTGTCCTATTAGCTTGCTTAATTTACGTACCATTTTTACAAGGTATTTTTAATACAGCGCCATTACAAGTACATGAATGGATTTTCTTGGTTATCATTCCAATACCGTTAATTTTAGTTGAGGAAATTCGTAAATGGGTGGTACGTCGTCGAAGGGCTAGAGCATGATTTAGGAAGGTAAAAGGAGCCTATTTACTGCTAGTTAGCACATTTTAATGCGCTTAAGGCTGTGGCTTGTGCTGTATCAATTAACGATTAAACGTACATGATTTTTTACCATTTTACAGAAAATAATTGACGGTTACCTTAATCTATGCTATTCTCATCATAATTTAATAATATCTGATGTGAACGTGATTAGGTTAGTAGCAATTTATCTCGGTGTTTAGAGAATTGACGAATGGTGCAAGTCAAGCAGGGTAACTTTGTGAATTATACGTTCAGAATCAATTGGCTTTTAGTCATTAATAGTTTGAGTGCAGCAAGTTATTTTGTTGAAATTGGGTGGTACCACGCAAAAGCGTCCCTGTTATCGTAATTGATAATGGGGACGCTTTTTAGTTTAACTAGTGGTTTAGAAAGTATTGCGGATTTTTTTCAAAACTATTTAAGTGGGCAACTTAGCTAAATTTTAGAAAGGGGTGACAGTTGTGGTAACGATCGTTATTAGCGGTTTAGGACTTATCGGCGGTTCGCTTGCGTTAAATATTAAAGAAGGGGTGGCGGGGGCCTATCTAATTGGTTTGGATAAAAATCAGACAAGTCTAACCTACGCCAAAAATACTGGCGTGATTGATGAAATTGGAACGGATTTGGCCACGGACGCGCCACGTGCTGATGTTATTATTTTGGCCACGCCAGTAACTGCAATTGAAGCCGCGTTTAAAATCTTGGCCAAGTGTCAATTAAAATCAGGGGTCATTGTTACTGATACAGGTAGTACTAAGCTGCAGGTTATCCAGGCGGCGGAGGTCCTTTGCGAGCAGGGAGTAACTGTGATTGGTGGACATCCGATGGCTGGTTCACATAAATCTGGTGTTAGAGCGGCCGACCGGGATTTATTCCGTAGCGCCTATTATTTTTTAGTTCCGGCACGTGCAAATCTTGAAGTGCCACTGCAATACTTAAAAAAAATATTGGCGCCGACACACGCTAAATTTCTTCAAATTACCCCGGCCGAGCACGATCATGTTGTTGGAGTGCTAAGTCATTTACCGCATATGCTGGCGGCAACCTTGGTTAACGAAACAACTAGTCAGTTTAAGGATTCACCGACCGCCTTACGCTTAGCAGCTGGTGGCTTTAAGGACATGACGCGAATTGCCTCGTCGGATCCTGAAATGTGGTCTGATATCTTGCTGACGAACGATCAAACGGTGCGTGATTTATTGGCCGATTACGTAATGCGGCTAAAACAATTGGATCAGGCAATTGCAGTTCAGGACAAAGCGGCCTTATTAACTTATTTTCAAGCGGCAAAAGTGACGCGTGATTCAATAACACCACAAAGGGCAGGAGCAATTCCAGGTTTTTACGACTTATTTGTTAATATTCCTGATCGCGCCGGTGCCATTGCACAAGTAACTGGGCAGCTAGCGGCAGGTGGACTGCAATTAGTTAACTTACAAATTTTAGAAACGCGTGAAGAGATTAATGGTATTTTACAATTAACCTTTGCAAGTGAAGCGGCAAAAGAAAAAGCGACAATAATTTTGGCAGCAATTTCGATTGCGGAAGTCCGAGCGTAAAGGGGAGCGAAAATAATGTTAACAGCAATTTTAATTGGTTTCATGGGTACGGGGAAAACAACAGTGGGGAATGTTTTAGCAATTAACACGCAACAACAACAGATTGATTTAGATGACGAGATTGTTTCGGCCGCGGGAAAATCAATTAAGCAAGTTTTTGCCGAAGATGGCGAAGCTGCTTTTCGTCAATTAGAAACAACGGTTTTAAAAACAGCGTTCAAGCGTAACGGAATTTTATCAACAGGTGGCGGTGTGATTGAATCGGAGACTAATCGGGCCGTTCTCGAGGCAACTGAAATTCCAATTATTTTTCTTAAAACTTTACCAACTGTAATTCTTGAACGATTAACCGGTGAAGATGCGGCCGTTCGCCCACTTGTAGGGCAATTAGGGCCAGCCGGATTGACTAGGCTATGGAAAAAACGTGAACCATTATATGAACGTATTTCTGATTTAACAATATTAACCGATGAGCTTACACCTGAAGAAGTTAGTGAAAGAATTGAAACTTTCCTTGTACAGAAGTCGGCAGTGAACTAAGTGATTTTATCGACACCATAAAAAGGAGGAGGAGTGGGACAAAAGTCGCTTTTGGGTTTACTGCGTAACGTAAGCCAATTCAATAACCGTACTATGGTTATTGAATTGGCTGTAGTCGTGTTTGAAAAAACAGATTCCTGCGGTTGCCATGTTTCAACTTGGCGGTTTTTGCCGTAGTTGAATGGACAACGGATGAAGCATCTAGATTATTAGCGTTTTGTGCTAATAATCCTCAATTGCGGAATAGTAGCTACAACGGCCAAATCACCTTTTTCAAAGGTAATTCGTCTGTTTAGGCTAATCCTCAGAATCTAATCGTTTTTTCAAACACTTCCGTTAGGCACGTGAACCCAGACTTTTGGCGCACGTTCTAGAGTAACGTTCAGAAACAATGAGAGGCTAGGACAAAAGTCGAATTTGAAGCACGTTCTAGAGTAACGCCCAGAGAAAAGCAAGCGGCTAGGATTTTTGTCCTAGCCGCTTGCTTTTTGAATTTTTTAAATATAGTAGTACTAGTCGGTAATTTCAAACTGTGATAGGCGTTCATGATCAATTGGTAGAACATTGGCCTTAATTTTTGTACCTGTTTCAGTGTAGGTTTGTTCAACGATACTAGTATTCTCATTAAGGTAGTCGACCCATTTACCGGCAGCAAATGGAATTAAAAACGTGACTTGCTGCATATCAGCAAAGAGGGTGGCAGTGATCATCTTAGTCAATAATTTTAAGGAAGCTGGATCATTTGCCGCGTAAACTAGGTTATGTTCACCATTTTGCAGTGGGTAGCGCGTATCCTTTCGTAAATCGGCCTTATTGTAGGCGTAGATCATTGGAATATCAGTGACACCCATTTCATTCAGGGTTTTTTCAGTTACTTTGATCATTTCTTCATAGTGAGGATCAGAAAAATCGATGACCTGAATGAGCAAATCAGCCTGAGCGGCCTCAGCCAACGTTGAACGAAAGGCCTTGATTAACTGAGTTGGTAATTTATTAATGAAACCAACTGTATCGCTCAAGAGAAACTTCTTTTTGTCTGGCAGATTGATTTCACGAACACTAGTGTCCAGAGTAGCAAAAAGCATGTCCTTTTCAAAAACTTGTTTGGTTTCTTGTTCGTCAAACAAGCGAAGTAAACCATTTAAGGTAGTCGACTTACCAGCGTTAGTGTAGCCAACAAGCGCAACCGTTGGAATCGTTGTTTTATCCCGTTGTTTGCGCATTGTTTGTTGCGCGGTTTCCATCGTTTTTAATTCGTGATTGAGGTGCGTAATTTGATTCTTAATTGTTCGTTGGTTTAATTCCAGTTTAGTTTCACCACTACCACGGTTAGCGAAGCCTGGGCCACCACCTTGCTGCATGAGGTTAGCTTGTTCACCAGCTCGTAAGCGCGGCAACTCATAGCGTAGACGAGCGATCTGCACCTGCATTTTGGCTTCTTTGGATTTTGCCCGATTGGCGAAAATAGCCAAAATTAGCCGCGTCCGATCCATAAGGATTAATTTACCTAATCCCTTTTCTAAATTACGAATCTGAGAGGGGGTCAATTCATCATTTAATACGAGAACGGTTGCCTCATTTTCTTCAGCAAGTTGACGGATTTCATCAATTTTACCAATACCAAAATACGTTGCAGCGATTGGCTTATCAAGATTTTGGTTCACTGTGGCAACAACGGTCATGTTGTTGGCCTTAGCCAATTCCGTGAGTTCCGCCATGTCGTAATCAAAACTATCCTGTTGTTGGCTAACACCACCAACAATGACTTTAGTCAAATTCATTTCTTGCATAAAATTCCTTCCTGAAATTTCTCATTGTTCGAAATCTCATTGCCCACAAATTAAAGTGTGACTTTATTAAAAATGATTGAACTTAATAACAAGTCATAGGTAATTTGCTGCTTAATTATCTAAGCAAAATTTACGTTTAGGGGTGTTTGAAAAGGTGGTTAGATTCTGAGGATTACTAACGATGTCGATCGGACTAAGATGAACCAAAGTCCGAATCGCAGCCTAAACAGACGAATTACCTTTGAAAAAGGTGATTTGGCCGTTGTAGCTGCTATTCCGCAATTGAGGATTATTAGCACAAAACGCTAATAATCTAGATGCTTCATCCGTTGTCCATTCAACTACGGCAAAAACCGCCAAGTTGAAACATGGCAACCGCAGGAATCTGCCTTTTCAAACACGTTTACACCAAATAAGTTAGGTAAATACTAGTAAAGGTATTTGCCAAAAGCGATCTAGGGAGTGTTTGGAAAAGCACAGAAGGCCGCCTTTAAGCAAAATTAGGCCAAAGTGGTCAGAAAAAATTAGTAGAAGTAATTATTTTCAAACACACACTAGGGAGATTACTTAATATAAAATGCACTATATTTCATGGTTGGGATACTCCTTTAAAAAAATAACTGGCACGATTGCTGCCGTTATTTTAAGCCGATTTACTAACAACTGAATTGTACCATGTTGCCGATTGTTTGCCAATTAAGCGTTTGGCAATGATCGAGCGCAACATTAAGCGCGCTTAAAGCAGACTTCTGAAATCGATTAGTTAGTGTTGGCCAAACTTATCGGTATCAAAGCTCCATTATGGATATATTCTATCCTTGACATTCTAAAAAATGCGAGTAGGATATACTTTTGTAAATAACGGAATGAACGTTCATTCCTAAACGGATTTCGATCGATAAATTTGCTACTTACATAAGTGGTTTTCCAATTACGTTATGTTGTTTTGGTTGGAAAAAACAGTTAAGCAAAAAACAGAAACTATGAAGAAGGTGAAGTTGTGACGGCAAAACCGCTTGAAAAACGCCGTTTGATTTTGAAAAGAGCATTAACATTATTTGCCAAAAAAGGATATGAAGTCACAACTGTTCCTGAAATTGCGACGGCGGCGGATGTTGGTGTAGGAACGATTTATCGCTATTTTAAAAGTAAGAATGCAATTTTTAATGAATTATATCAAAACATTATTACAACTTTAACGTTGGCCTTGCGAAAATATTATCCAGTTGATGGTACGGCCAAAATGCGCTTTGACGCTATTTATACGACTGGCATTCGCCTTATTCGCCACCACGTGCAAGAAGTTTACTTCATTAACAATCACGTTTTTAATGACGCCCTTGATCAAACGAGTGTTACTGCTAGGGAGGACCTAGCCCATTTTATTCGTCAATTTATTTTAGATGGGCAGGCCGATGGGACATTTAAAAAAAGTGATCCTGACGTTCTAATATCAATTTTGTATGGTTCGCTAATCTTCACAATTGAGTTTTTACTAAGTACCCGCCAACTCAAAAATGTAGATCTAGAAAAAATTTTTGCTGAACTGCAGGAAAGCTGCTGGGATGCATTTGCAAAGAAATAAATTTGGGTAGAAAGAGATGACTTGTAAAATGAAACGATTTGTTGATCGGCATATTGGCGCACTGATTGCTTGGATAGTTATTGTCATTATTGCAATTGTGGCTTTGCCGAACACTTCACAGTTAGTACGGGATAAGGGGCAAACCAAAATTCCGGCTTCTGCACAGAGTCAAGTTGCCAATGTAATTCAGAATCATTGGGGACGGGGACAAGGAAATACGCGACAAGTAGTTGTTGTTTTTAATAATGGTAATAAGAAGTTAACGGCCAATCAGAAAGATAATATTGACCAAACCATTAAAAATTTTCGTGATAATAAAAAACATTACGGTATTAAGGCAGTAACTGCTGCCAGTGATAATGCCGAAGCAAAAAAACAGTTGATTTCAAAAGATAAATCTACTGAGTTGGTTCAGTTTATGGTTTCTAAGAAGGCAACCGTTCGTGATATGAACGCAAAAATCACTAAAGGTGCCAAAACGCCAGGAGTTAAGAGCTATGTTACTGGTAGTGATATTTTAAACGATGACTTTACGCAGGCTACTGAAGAAGGCCTCAAGAAAACTGAAGTGATTGCGGCAATCTTCATTTTCATTGTTTTAGTCATTGTCTTCCGCTCACCGATCGTTCCGTTGATTTCATTACTAACGGTTGGCGTGTCGTTCATTACGTCTTTAAGTATCGTTATGAACTTGGTTTCTCGTTTCAACTTTCCGCTATCTAACTTCACTGAAGTTTTCATGGTGGTTGTGCTCTTTGGGATTGGGACGGATTATAATATTCTACTGTTCGATCAGTTTAAGGAAGAACTCAGTCGTGGTGTTTCCAATGAAAAAGCGACGATGGCTGCCCGAAAAGTGGCTGGACGGACGATTTTATTTAGTGGGACTTCCGTTTTAATTGGATTTACAGCGTTAGGCTTAGCTAAATTTTCAATCTATCAGTCGGCAGTGGGTGTTGCCATTGGGGTTGCGGTCTTACTCGCAGTTTTATTGACGTTAAATCCATTCTTTATGTCGGTTCTCGGCAAGCGGATGTTTTGGCCAACCAAAAACTTTGATGGTCATAGTACCAGTAAGCTTTGGCACGGTTTATCCAGCCGTTCCGTTTTACACCCATTTATTGCGTTGGGAATTGTTTTAGTCGTTACGTTACCGTTTTTGTTTACGTACAATAATCATTTAGATTACGATAACTTAGATGAATTAAGCGATAGTTTACCGGCAAAAGAGGGCTTCCACGTCGTTCAGGATCATTTTTCAAAGGGAACCGCGGAGCCTTCAACACTGTACATTAAATCAGACAAAAAATTAAACAATGAACAGTCACTTAAATTAATCGATCAAGTAACCAAAAAGTTGCAGAAGGCTAAAGGCGTTAAAACCGTAGCCTCCGTCACGCAACCAGGTGGTTCAGCGATTAATGAATTATACGTTGATAATCAGGTTGGAACAGTTACTAAGGGTATGAAATCCGCCGGTAAGGGTCTAACTAAGATCAACAAAGGACTTACTTCGGCTAGTGATCAGCTCGGTTCTAGCAACATGACTAGCGGATTATCTAGCGTTCAGCAATTAATTGATGGCACCGGTAAGCTAACCGATGGCAGTCAACAATTGGCTAGCGGTGCGGGCCAACTTGCTACAGGGGCCAATACCTTGAGTGGCGGTATCGGTCAGTATACAACTGGTGTCGCAGCACTAGGCAGTGGTATTTCGCAGCTAAATAGCAGTACAGGTACCCTAGCAGGTGGTGTTAGTCAATTAACTAGTGGTGCTTATACGCTTGATGGTGGCTTAGGTCAGTATACGAATGGTGTTGGCACATTGAGTAATGGCCTGAACCAATTATCCGCTTCATCGGGTACGGTTAATTCCGGTGTTAGTCAGTTAGTTAGTCAAACGCAGCAATTACCACAGGCTGTCGCTGGATTAACTGCGTACAACAATGGTGTTTATTCAGGTATTACAAAAATAAATAACACACTTGGGCAACAACAGGGTCAATTACAGCAATTATCAACGGCTGCCAACAGCCTTGGCACGATTAAGAGTCAAGCGGCCACTGTTCAAACTGAATTAAATCAGTTAAAGCAGTTGGAAGGAACCCTAAATCAGTTACAGCCAATGATTAAATCAATGCAAAGCGCCCAACAACAAATTACGGCGTTGCAACAAAGTGCTAATCAATTAGGTAGTCTACAAACGCAAGTTAGTGGCCAATTAAATACGGTTGGTCAAAACGACGGTACGATTGCCAGCCTAGCCGGTTCAATTGATAAAACAAAGTTGTCTAGTGATGACCAGGCTAAATTAGGCCAAATTGAATCATCAGCCGGTAAAAACGTAACAACAGTCCAATCTGTTGGCAAAGAAATGACAACGTTAAGCCAACTTAATTCCAGTCTGGATTCGTTATCTAATTTGACTAAATCAATGCCTGATGCAGACACCTTGAATCAATTAAATAACTCACTTTCAGGGTTAACTAAGATGACCACTGATGCACAAAACTTATTAAATGAAACTAATAAAATTCCTTCAGCGGCAAGCTTACAAGGTTTATCGAGTCAGATGACGAAATTAACTAATGGACTTGGCCAATTAGAAACCACGGCCCAGAGTTCGAAGCAAATTGCTGATCAACTCAACACAGGAGTTAACGGTGCTGGTGTGGATACAACTGATGCCAATACTATCGCGGCAACGATTGGTAATTCTACGATGTTAAGTCAAGTGAGTCAGTTATCTTCTGGTTTGCAGCAATACACTGGCGCCGTTAACCAGGCAGCAACAGGTGCTAATCAGTTAACTGCTAATTCGACAGCTTTGACTAGCGGTGCTAATCAGTTAGCTGGTGGCCTAGGTCAATTAAATGGCCAAGTACCACAGTTGACTAGTGGTATCAGTCAACTAAATAGTGGTGCTCAGCAATTAACGGGTAACTCAAGTACACTGCAGTCTGGTGCTAATCAGTTGGCCAGCGGGGCAAATCAATTAGGTCAAAATGCACCGCAATTAACGGCTGGCTTAATCCAGGTAAATAATGGACAAAAGACGATGTACACGACGTTGCAAGGCTTAGTTGGACAGATGCAAACCTTACATGACGGCCTAGTTACTGCTGGTAATGGAATCCACACCATTAATAAGGGTGTTGGTTCGGCGGATAGTTACTTGACTGGTTTGCAGAAGTCAGAAGCTGCTAAGACGTTCTATATTCCGAAGAGTGCTTTGAAGGGGAAGACGTTTAAACAATCAATTAATACTTATATGTCTGCGGATAATAAGGCAACTAAGTTTACAATTGTTTTGAACACTAATCCAAGCTCAGCAACTTCAATGGCACGGATTGATCATTTACAAACAGAGGTTCAAAATGAATTGAAAGGGACACCTTTAGCAAACGCCAAAGTTGCAATTGGCGGGCAAACTGCCGTAACTTCAGATACGCATAAGATTGCTAGTCAGGACTTTGTTCGGACGGCAGCAATTATGTTAGGTGGTATTCTGATAGCCTTGATGTTCATTACGCGCTCTGTTTTACAACCATTCTACATCTTGGGCACGTTACTGTTAGCCTATGTTACCTCCTTAGGCCTAACACGGTGGGTTAGTAATGTATTCTTAGGTCAGAGTATGTTGACTTGGAACACACCATTCTTCTCCTTCGTTATGTTAATCGCTTTAGGTGTTGACTACAGTATCTTCTTAATGATGAAGTACCGTGAATTTGGACTTGAAGGTGGTACACCAAGTACGCGAATTGTTTCGGCTTCCGGAATTATTGGAGCAGTTGTCTTATCGGCTGCAATTATCTTGAGTGGTACGTTTGCGGCCTTAATGCCGTCTGGTGTCTTAACCTTAATTCAGGTTGCGTTAGCCGTTATCATTGGACTCGTAATCTTGGTATTCATGATTCCAGTCGTTATTTCAAGTTTAATTCGTTTGACTTACCCAATTTCGGATAAGTTGAATGAAAATGAAAAGAAGCGTAAGTAGTGTAAAAAAGGTACTAGACCATGTTTTTTATGGTGTAGTACCTTTTTTGTGTATTCAGTAGAATTTGGGTTGTTTTAATTGAGTGCTAAAAATTTGTTTTCGTGCTACGCTTAGTTGGAAAATTACCCGAAAGTTTAAACAGTAGTAAGAGACAGGTTAGGTGAATAAAAATGGCTAACGAAATGCAAGAATACCTTAGAACACATTTGTTTGGAACACCACAGTTAAAGCCAGATGAAAAGCGGGCCTTTCTAGGCAACTTTCGCGAACGAGTGGCAATGGCGGTAACTGTTGGTCAACTACGTACGCCCAAGGCCGAGTCCGTTATTAAAACGGTACTCACGCGTTATCCGCAGTACCGAATATATCTCAACGGCCGAATGGGGAAAACGTTGATTAACCGCTATATGCGGCTAGCAGTCGCGTTGGATTATCCGTTCACGATCTTAGCGCAAATGGGTGTCCGCGTTCAGCGTGACGTAACGGATCGTGATTTTGGTCTAGTGATTGCCTCTCCAGATGGCAAGATTAAGCGGCCAGTGGTGTTGTAGCCAGCGGAGTGAGACAAAGGTCGGTTTTGGTGCACGTTCTAGAATAATGATCGGAAACAATAAGAGGCCAGGACTTTTGTCCCGGCCTTTTACTGTTTGAAGCTATTACTAAATCTCTGATTATTTAGTAGTTGGGTGGTCCGTTTTGCCGATGGTTAGCTGATAAGTCATGAGGGCTGCAACTTCACACATTAGAATTAAGGCCGCCATTGGTAAATAAGTATCTCTTCCCATGATACCGACAAAGGGCGATAGTAGGCCACCAATTAAATTCTGACTAAGCCCCAATACGGCCGAGGCGCTACCGGAATTCTTTTTCTCATGTTGCATAGCTAGTGATGACGCAACTGTACTGACAATGCCAACCATTGAGACGATTAAGAATAATGGTGCAACGACATAACTTAAGTGATGGGGCAAAAATAGCGTTATAAATAATAAAATTGCGCCTAATAACGCGACCAAAACGCCACCTTTTAGTACGTGACGTTCATCATAACGAGTTGCTAAGCTGCCAGCAAGCTGGGACATTACGACGATACCGAGGCCGTTTACTGCGTAGAGTAGGCTAAAGCCTTGTGATGAAAGGCCAAAAATATTTTGTAACATAAAACTAGAGCCAGATATATAAGCAAATAGGCCACCAGAAACAAGACCATTAACTAACGTGTAACCCATGAATATTTTATCGTGCAGAAGCTGTTTTAAGACGAGACCAGTTTTAGTCCGTTCGTTAGTGGTTGGTGCGGGTAATGTTTCTTGCAAGCCAAATAATACGAGAAAAAAAAGGCCAATCCCAATGGCCGTTAAGATGTAAAAAATACCACGCCAATTGGTGAACGTTAAAACAAAACCGCCAATAATCGGGGCAATCACCGGGAAAATACCGTTAACTGCCATAAGCAGTGCGTAAAATTTGGTCAGCTTTTTTCCGGAAAAAAGATCGCTGGCAATTGCCCGTGAGGTTACTAAACCCGCAGAACCGGCCAAACCTTGAATAAAACGTAGAATGATTAGCCACCAAATATTAGTTGCAAGACTGGCCAAGAGTGAGGCCAACGTGAAAAAAATGAGGCCCATTAAAGTTGGTTTTTTACGGCCAACCTTGTCACTGTAAGGACCGATAAAAATCTGCCCAATGGCTAAACCGATTAAACAAGTAGTGATTGATAACTGGGTTAATGACGTTGTAGTGTGCAATTTTTGCTGTAATTCGGGTAACGATGGCAAGTACATATCCATGGACAAGGGTCCAAAAGCGCTCAAAGTTCCCAATAAAACGATTAACCAAATTTCCCGCCGTTTCGACATCTTATTGCCTCCAAGTTAAAGTGGACTGACTAGCGCTTAAATTCTGAGGTAAGGAGCCTGGGCGCTTTTCCAAACATCTCTGGCCTTGCCAACCATTTACTGGCGCAAACGATTATAACTCAGAGCCGCAAAATAAAACAAGCATTCAATCGAAGCAATGAAGAAACTTACTGGCCAGTTGGTAATGTAACCGAGGCAAAGACCGCCCCAAACGCCGACCAGAGCCATTAGGATAGCGACAACCATCATTCCACTAACCGTGTGCACAAAGTATTTTGCACTGGCAGCTGGTAAGGTTAATAAAACAAAGATTAGAAGTGAGCCGACGATTTGGGCAGCAACACTGACAGAAAGTGCTAGTAGGACTAGGAAAATAATTGATAAAGCGTTGGTCCAAAGTCCCTTAACCTGAGCGCCAATTGCGTCAAAAGAATCAAACTTTAAATCGCGGTAAACAAAGGCAATAATAATTAAGACTAAGGCTGACAACTCGATTACTTGAATCACGTTTGTGTGATTGATACCAATGATACTGCCGAATAAAATATTGGTGGCATAGCTAGCATTTTTATTGGATAAGGAAAGAAATAAAATACCAAGACCTAAGAAAAGACTCGAAATCGCGCTAATTGATGCTTCACGGCGGGCTTGTTTAACACTTAGTTGGCCTACAATGACCGAACTAACCATGGTAAATAAAAGCATACCATTTAGCGGTGGCCAGCTCATGAAGACACCAAATGCTGCACCGGAAAAACCAATTTCGGATAAAGTATGGGTTAAAAAAGACATATTTCGTGCACTGACGAAGACGCCAATAATGCCGCTAATGATTGCGATAAAGGTGCTGGCGACAAAGGCATTGCGCATAAACTCTAAACTAAACATCACTGACCTCCTTGACATCAGCCTCACTTAATTCACCAATCGGACCGTACTTAAAACTAGTCGGCCGTAAAAGTAAAAAATTATCCGCGTATTTTTGTGCTAATGGTAAATCATGGGTAACAAAGATAACACTTAGTTGCGTTACTTGGTTGAAATGTTTAACCAGGTCCAACAATTCATATTTCATAACGTTATCTAAACTAGCCGTTGATTCATCCAAGATTAACAGATTAGGTTGTTCAACTAAGGCTTGAGCAAGATAGGCCTTTTGCTTTTCACCGCCAGAGGCCATTCCTAATGGCCGATTCTGGATTCTTTGGAGATTAGTTTGTGCAATAATCTGGTCAACTTGCTGCCGTTCCTTACGGGATAACCACGGCAACTTAATGCCACTTAAATTAAGGCTGATGAAATCGCGAATTGATAAGGGGTATTCCTCATCAATGTTGCGAAACTGCGGAACATAACCAAACGTGACTGCTTTGCGATTAGGAAAGAACTGCACGTTACCTGCGGCAGGCTTTAGTTGTTGTAGAATTGTTCGAATTAAAGTCGTTTTACCAACACCATTTTCACCAACAACACTTAGAAATTCACCTTTATGAAGACTAAAGTTTAAATTTTCAAAAACACGGTGATTGGGAAAAGCTACTTTTAAGTTATTTACGCGTAGAATTGGATCGGTCATTGTTTAGCCCCTTTTGAATAGTTTCAAGTTGATTGTACTGCTTTAGCATCCATTCTTTATAGGTCAGTCCCTTAGGCAAAGTCTCAGTGACTTTTAAAACGGGGACGTTATTATCTTTAGCTAACTTAATAAGATTATTAATAATTTTGTCGTTGGCTTGCGTGTTTTCAACAAAAAATGCAATCTTATGGCCTTTAATGTCTGCCTGCATGGCCTTTATATCCGCTGGTGAAGGATCCGTGCCATCCTCTACTGATTTGGCAAAATGAGTATTATTAACCTTGTAGCCAGTTTCGGCTAATGCATAATCAAACACTGGCTCGCTAACATCTACTTTTTCACCGTTACTGTGTTGGCGGATTGTCGTGATTTTATTATCAAGCGTTGCTAATGATTTTATGTAACGTTGGGCATTCTTATGGTAAGCCGCTTTATGCTTTGGATCACGTTTGGCGTATAAAGCGGCTAGACGATTAGCCAATTTGGGCACCGTTTTTTTATTATACCAGAGATGTTCATTATCGCCGTCTTGTTTTTTCATGATATCCTCGCCAACACGGAGATCGGTCACTCCTTTCTGATTGTTGGCCTCAACGAGCTTTTGCATCCAGCTATCATAGCCAAGACCATTTGATAGAATGATTTGGCCCTTAGCAACGTCTTTAGCTGTTTGTGTTGTCGGTTCAAAGTCATGGGGATCAAATTGCTGGGTTTGTAATGATTGATTGTACGTGACCATGGTTGCCAAGGACTGCCTTTGCAATTTCACCATAAAAATCAAGCGAGCTAATCACAGTGATCCCCTTTTGTTTAACTGGCTGCGTTGCCTGACAGCCGGCTAAGAAAAGTACCGTTATTAAAAATAATAAGCCTAAATTTCGTTTCTTCATTTGAATAAGAGCCTCCGGAAAATCAAGTGTTAGTATAGGAAGTATTAAAAAATTTGAATTCTAAGTATTACTGACTGTACTGGCGTAAACTTAGCCAGAGATTCAATTTTCAAACATGTTTTAGCGTAAAATAGCAAGCATACTTTAAATAATGTTATTTGGATTTAGTAATATTGCGGCTTCACTCAAAATTATTTCAAGTGTACACTAAGATTGTTATACTGAAAATTAGATGTTGTCAGTAAAGTGATCTAAAAAGTAGCTATTACTATTTAGATCACTTCACCCAGTTTACCGGTGTATTTTATTTTGTCAAGAAAATTTCTGAAAATTGGTTACTTGATGCGCTCCTTTTGAGTTAATGGGCGCTAATACAGGCGTGTTTAAAAGATGCTTGGCTACCAAACACGTTTCCACTAAATTAGTTAGGGAGTGGAACAAAGGCCGATTTTGGATTAGCTGAAGTTGTGCTTGAAAAAGCAGTTTCCTGTGGTGATCGAGGTGAACTTAGTCCGATCGACAGCGTCAGCGAGGCCAGTAATAATCCCCAATTGTAGAGTAAAATCTGACCACTTTTTCAAACACTCGTGGCACGTGGACCAGATTTTTGGCGCGCTAACTTTTACCAGATTAAGGGAAGTTAATCATAAAAATCATAAAACGTTTAGTAGGATGTGAACTAAATTGACTGTCAGTAAACAAATACAGGCGCAAATTCAAAAATACGCGAAAGTGTGCACCAAATTACCATTAACCGCTGATGAGCCTACCTATTTTGAGCGAATGGGCGAGCGGGCTAACGTTGAAATTAACCGACACCATCACCAAATTGGCGGTTTGCGGATTGCACCACAAGCGCACTTGGAAGAGGCGGAGGAGCTGGCTGGCTACATGACTGATTATGTTCAGGATTGTGTGGAAAAGAAACAGATGACCGAGCAGGCTGCGCTGGAGCAGGCAAAAAAGGTTTTTACCCGACATAGTCCAGATAATCCATTAGTTGTCGACGAGCGCTACAATCAGTGGCAGGCTTATTATCGCGAAATTGATAATCAAACCAAGCAGGCAATCTGGTTACTTTATTTAAGTCGAATGCTGTTTGGCCTTGTTATTGGTGGAATTTTAGGAATCTTTGGTGAAATTTGGTATGAGGATCAAGTTGTAGGGATGATTTTTTGGATTATGCTGTTACTTGGACTAATATTAGGTTTTGCAATGGGTTTGGCAACGAATGCTTGGATAGCGTTACGCAGTAATTCAACTAATAAAAAGCGTTGAGGTAGTTGTGTTTAAAGGAGATCTGGTGGGTAAAAATGCGTAAGATTAGTAAGGCTATTGTCAGCGTTTTGGCGGTTATTTTTGTTGGTGTGTTAAGCTGGAACGTTTATTTCAACCAACGGGCACAGGTCTTAAAGGGTGTTTCAGTTAAACAAGAACAAACGGCCACTATTTTTGTGCCGGGTTTACATGGGCGTTATTCTTTTACGGGAATGATCCACCGTTTAAATCATTACGACATTGCACAGCACGCGCTAACGGTAAATGTCAGTAAAAAGGGAAAGATCAAGGTTCATAAGCTGGCACCGCTAAAGGATAATCCAACGATTAAAATTCTCTTTAGTGCTGACGCCGAACCCAAAAAAGAGGCCAAACAGTTAGTGGCTGTTATGCAAACACTAAAACGTGATTACCATATTCAAAAAATTAATTTAGTTGGTCATTCTAGTGGTGGTAATATCATTTTTGATTATCTAACCGCTACCAACGGGCGGCCAGATTTACCAACACCGGAAAAATTTGTTAGTATCGCGACAACCTATCCTAATCGGAAACAACAGGCTAAACAGTTGCCCGCCAATTTAAAGATTTTGAATATTGCTGGTGAAATTGATCATTACCACTCAGATGGTGCCGTTTCGGTGGCCGATGATTTAGCGATGGGTAAGTTAGTTGAGCCATACGTGGCTAGTTATCAGGCACGGACCATTCACGGTAATATTTTGCATACTTTTCATAGTATGCTGCACGAAAATCCAGATGTTGATAAATTAATTGCAAACTATTTATACCAATAAAAAAGCACAATTTAGGTCCAACACGACTGATTTGTTCAGTGAGCGGGCTTAGATTGTGTTTTTTAGTTTATTTATTGCTACAAAAGTAAGTTAATTGTTTTAAGCGATACTATTTTCCTCAGTGGCCATCTGCTTAGCAGGTGCCTGTTTATATTTACGCATCATTTCGGCCAAATGTACTTCGTGGGTGATAAATTCATGTGTTCGGCAAATATAATCATGTTCACGGCCTATTTTGGCAATATAACCATTGATGTAATCCACTTCTGTTGGCCGTCCTTTAGAAAAGTCCTGGTACATAGACGGGTAATGCAGTGGGTTACTAACACGACTAACGTAATCTACGGATTCAATTTCTTGTTGCCGGGTTTCAATCATTTGAATTCCAGCGCGCTCACAAGCATCATAAGATTCGTTCATCAATTGGGTGGACATTTCCTTAGCACCAGGATATTCGATGAATTGGCCCATTGTAAGTTCAAACATCGTGCAAAGTGTGTTGACGACAGCGTTGAAAACCACTTTCGACATTAATGTTCCCATAAAGTTTGTTGTAATGATCGGATTTAGATTGGCCGCTTTGAAATCCTTTTCGACGGCTTTGATGTTATCGTTGATTTCTTCAGTGTAGTTAGCCATATGCATTTCACCGGCGCCAGACTCACCCATGAAGTCAACATCAGCTGGCCCGTTAAGGACAGTCGCAATCATAGCGGTACCACCAATGATTTGATCATCATTAAAGTAGTTGCGTAATTTATCGATATGGCCCATACCGTTCATCGCGGAAAAGACGATTTGGTGATCGTTAAATAGAGGGGCACAACGTTTTAACATGTCAGCAAGCTGCATTTGTTTCATGAAAACGATCCAAACATCAGGTTTGCCTTGATATTCTTCAGGGTAATAAATGTTAATTGGGACAATATGTCGATTTTGATGATTCCGGGAAACTGTTACGCCGCCTTGCTCGCGAACTTTTTCAACATTCGGTTGCCAAGTATCGATAAAATCAACATCAACCCCAGCGTTTTCTTGTAATAAAACACCATAACGATACCCCATAGCGCCTGCACCAATAATTGTATATTTCATAAAAAATCATCCTTTCAGTTTTAATTAAAAATAAATGTGATATTAATGATAAAAATAAAAAACGCCCTGCAGAGCAAATACTCTGTAGGACGTTTTCACGTGTTACCACCTAAATTTCGCTACTGTTTCACAACAATAGCCTCAGTTCGTTTATTGATTCCGGACGCAGCAGACGCTACACCAATAAACGTAGCCGTTAAGGCGGACCACACCTACTTCTTGAAGCCAAGAAGTAACACCAATCTATCCTTTTTGCAAGTGGCCTAATACCTTCTCAGCGGTGGTATTTTCTGTTGATAAACACGCTTGCTAATTCCGATTAAATTGTTATGTGCTTTTATCATTTATATTTAATGTTTCTCACTTTACACGTAAATTTGGACAACGTCAATACCTTTTCTGAAATAATTTAGTCATATTTTAGCAAGCTATGTTTAAACATACTAATCTGTAGTGTATGGCGTTTTAGTTGCTCAATTGATAACGAAAGACAAGTTAGTATTTGTTTAAAATAGACGATTAAATGTGACGTAAAATTAAATTAAGCGCGTTATTTGGCGCGCTTGAAATGAAACTGTCGCATTTTACAGCAACATTTTCGGAAAACACCAAAAGTTTAACCACTTTATCTTCACATTTCCCGTTTAGGCTTAAAAGTAGAAGTCAAACGGTGAAGGAGATGGATTATGCGGCGAAGGATTGATTGGATTGATATCGCAAAGGCATTAGGAATCATCGCAGTAGTCATCGGTCACGCTGCGCCAGTTCACGGTACTTTCTTTAAGGTTTTGTACTGGTGGCACATGCCGTTATTTTTCGTTATGGCTGGCTTCTTTTTAAAACCAGTTGCTAAAAAAGATTATTTAAACTTCTTGAAAGAGAAGTTATTGCCCTTATACCTGCAATACCTATTCGTGGGTTTTGTATTAACACTTATTAATGCTGTAATGGAACAAATGTCAGTCAATAATTTCTTACAAGCAATTGGTGATCTATTTTATGGTGGTACGTTACTGAATGGGACGCTGAGTGCTTTTTGGTACATGACAGTTTACTTACTAGCAGTTGCAGCCGCGGTGGCGATTATTTCGTTTATTAAAACTGGTTGGCAGCAATGGTTGCTTGTAATAATCATTTTTGTAATTGGTGTAACCTATAAAAATGCGCAGGCAGTTTTTGGCTTTCCTTTACCAGGTGATGCCGACGTTGCGTTATGCGCCTTGCTTTACACTTACGTTGGTTATCGTGGTTTTCGACTGCTTAAGCGAAGGATTAGCAATCGGCCCTTGTTAATTGGGGTTGCAACTCTTGCCAGCGGGCTTATCATTGCCCAGCAACAAGGAATTTTTGATTTTAAATTCTATTTAAAGTCACACACAATTACTGAAAAATGGTTAACGATTGCTGTGCCGTTAGTCTTTTGTTTATTGATCTTCATGTTTGCTTACTGGCTGCAATATACACCAGCATTGCATCTGTTTCTTTTAATTGGCCGCCATACGCTAACTATTATGTACGCCCACAAATTGGTTTTCGCAATTTTAGAACAAATTCATATTAATGGGTGGTTGATCCTAAGTTTTGCTGGTATCATAATACCAATTGCTTTGATGTTTGTTGGTCGAAGAGTTAAGGCACTTGGACGACGGTTATTTTTGGTGCCACATTCTATTTAAGGAATTGATGGAGGATAATGAAACAAAAATGGCTTTGGGGTATTTCGTTAATTGGGAGTTTATTGGTTATTTTAGGGGTTTTCGGCTACGTACAGCAGCGCCAACAAACACGTTCTATTTATAATTACACAACGACACCAACCGTTTTTGTTCACGGTTGGCGTGGTAGTGCCTATTCCAGTAACCAAATGATTGCCGCGATTGAAAGCGCCCACGTCGGTCGTAAGCGTCTGACCGTTACGGTAAGTCCTAGTGGGCAGTTTAGCTACAGTGGCTATTGGTCAAATCGGCGGAAAAATCCTCTGATTCAGGTTATTTTTACGGGGAATCGTGCTGGGGAAGTACAATACGAAAAATGGTTGACCATTTTAATGCAGCAACTAAAAAAACGTTACGGGATTAAGACGGTTAATATTGTTGGGCATTCGATGGGCGCTTACGCCGCAACTTATTACGCCATGAATCATGGTAATCAGGCGGATGTGCCGCGGTTAAAAAAGTTGGTGACGATTGCTGGACCCTTCGATGGGATTGTTGGGCATACTGAAAAATTTCACCCACGTGATGGCACGACTTGGACTGATCGCCCAAACGTTAATCATTTTCTAGAAGGTGGCCAGCCATTAATTATCCACCCGGAGTACCTACGTTTAGAGCGCTTGGCTAATCATTTTCCTAAACAAACTAAAGTACTTAATATCTATGGCGATCTAAAAGATGGTAGTCACTCGGACAAAGTAGTGACCGTGGTCTCTGCAACGTCGCTAGCACACCTCATTAAAGCACGTGCGGCCAGCTACCAAACAAAACGAGTTACGGGGCCACAGGCGGAACACAGTCGATTACACGAAGATAATCCGGTAGTTGATCAAGCACTATTAAAATTTTTGTGGGGTAAATCCAATTGATAAAATAATTAACTAGTTCAACGGTGATTAGGTCGCATTAATTAATGTGGGTCTCTGTCAAATCGTATTGGTGGAGATTTTGAACGGCACATTCACTTCGGTGAATGTGCTTTTTGTTTACTCA
>NZ_RHNQ01000015.1 GCF_003946275.1 Loigolactobacillus backii | reverse complement strand
CAATCGTATGATCAAACAGATCCAGCGAACGGCTTTTGGTTTTCGTAACTATCACCATTTAGTTTCACGGATCAAACTACAACAAATGCGCACCAAACCAAATAAAAAAACAGCATTAGAAGTTGCCTAACTTCTAACGCTGTAAAATTGGCTATCAACAGGATTTGACAGAGAGCCAAGAATACTTTTTACGTTTTTTGTTTTTTTAAAATAAATTAATTAATTCAACGTATCTTATTTATAAGATACGTTGTTTGTCGCGGCCGGGACAAAAGTTCTGGCCGCTGACTATTCCCGGGCATTACTCTAGAACGTAAACCTAAAACCGACTTTGTTCCACTCTGCTCTATCATCATTTACTTGACGCTGTTTGAATCAAGCAAATGATGATAAGGTTGCAGATTAGTTACGGATACTACATTGCTCTAAAGTAGATGCTAAGAAGGGGCCCATGTTTTTTGAAAGGAGAACTAGATGTGGAAGCTACGGTTGATTTAACGATTGGAGATGAGTTCATTTTAATGAATTTATCTGAAACACAAATTATTTTATTGCAAAATGGCATTGTTAAGGTTAACCGATTGTACTCAAGTCAGTTATTAGCATTAACGACTTTTCAAAAGATTAGCTATCAATTATTTAATGACGCCAAGAATTTTTTACAAGGAGGGACATTCAAACAAAGCTATACAACTTTGTTTGATGAATGACAGTAATTTACTGAAGAAAATGTGCCTAAGATGCTGGTTCTTAAACAACTTCAAGGATTGGCGAAGGCGGCCGCCTATACTTCAGCTATGGTCCAGAAAAATAAAAAGAAGGTTACGACAGAAATTACCTAGTCGTAGCCTTCTTTTTAATTCGATAAAGAAAGACAGCATATTTCTATAATTAAATGGCCTGACAGATTAAGATAAGCATAATCATAATTATACGAGGAGGCTAATCTATGTTTGAAAATCAGTACCAGAATTTTCATTTTTGTGGCAATAAATTGGTTCAGCAACTTAGTTCAGAACAGGATGAAGTTATTTACGAGGTTAGCTGCAGCAGTATGCAGTACTTAATTCATTTAATTGGCCGGGTTTGCTTTTTACCACTTGGTGCACGAATTGAAGTTTTAAACCACGTGGTTACTTCGCAAAATGATAAACCAACTAAAGAACTTTATGTTACTGATCAGACATTAACTCAGTATCTTTAAAGAAGCTCACTTAATGCCCAATCAGCATATTAATTGCTTGGTGGTGGCGCAATCCCTTAAGCTTAGATTGTAGCAGAGAAGAATAGGCTTTTAAAAGAAAGGGTGATTAGAATGCTTCATATGATCTGGGTTCTTATTATAGGTGCTGTTATTGGTGTAATAGCAGGTGCTATTACAAGTCGTGATATGCCACTAGGCTGGATTGGAAACATTATCGCCGGTTTAGTTGGTTCCTGGTTAGGTGAAAGTCTGTTAGGTAGCTGGGGCCCGCACATTGCTGATATGGCGATTTTCCCTTCGATTCTTGGTGCAATTGTGCTTGTCTTAATTGTTTCGTTCTTGTTCGGTCTACGAAAGAGGAAATCTTAAGGGAGGTGCTACTATGCGCGGTAGAACAAAGGGCGCGCTCCTTTTACTCAGTCTACTTGGCATCTTGCAGACAGTTTGGTTTACAGCACTGATCTATCCATTACCTTATCTGTCCAATGAAATTATTCAGTGGCAAAACACGTATGATTGGGTACGCTGGATTGGTCTAATTCTTGGTATTATCAGTGGCTTAATATTTTTAGGCCTACTGTTAATTGCGTTGTTTCGCCGACAAACAACTAATCAGCTGACCTACCAAACTGATCGGGGGCAACTTAATATCAATCAAAAATCCGTTGAAAAATCCGTTCAGTATGCAGTTGCTAGTAAACATAATGCAAGAAATGTTAGTGCAACTGTTCGGCTAAATAAGCGTAAGAAGACCGCCACTGCCCTAGTTGAGGCCGTAACTAGTGACACTAAAAGTTTAGTTCACGAAAGCCAGCAAATTGAGCAAACGGTAAGTAAGACTTTGAGCGCTAGTTTAGGTGTCCCGGTGAAAAAGGTAACGGTTAATTTGAAACCGGCTGAACGTGGACGCGGCGTCCGCGTTGTCTAGTGATGAGGTGATATTATGACGAACGGTACAATCGGCGCAATCATTGGCGTTATTGTTGGATTAATTTGGATTATGTTGGGCTTTATTGATTTAATCATTATTGCGTTACTAGCGTTGGTCGGTTTTCTGATTGGTAAGTACGTTAAAGGTGGGCAAACAATCAGAGTTTGGCTTAACCAATTACTAGATCGTTAGATAGATGAAAGGAGCTGTGGCAATGGATACAACAACGTCAGTTAAGAATCGTAAATTAACGTTTGACGATAGTGTTATTAAAAAAATTGCTGGCACAGTGGCCAGTGATATTGAAGGAATCCTATCGATGAACGGTGGATTCCTTAGTGATATTGCGGATCGTTTCCGCAGTGATACTAACCCAACGAAAGGGATTGGTGCTGAAGTTGGCGAACGGCAAGTTGCCTTAGATATGGAGGCAACTCTGGAGTACGGCGCCGATGCGCAACAAATTTTTGACCAACTCTGCGATCAAATTCACACATCGTTGAAACAAATGACGGGGCTGGAATTAGTTGAGCTTAATCTAAACGTGATTGACATTATGTCTAAACGCGAATGGGCCAATCACACTAAAGAGGGCAAAGAAGAGACTAAAGATCGCGTCAGCTAATTTTGAAAGACGAGAGGATGATTTTAATGGCACAAGTAGTCAAAGATTCACCAAAGGTAGACCATGTTGAAAGTCAATTAGTTTATACTGAATCCGTTCTTGCCAAGATCGTCGGTAAAACGATTAATGATGTTCCGGGCATTTTAGCGGTTCAAGGGAACGTTATTGATGATATTGCGGATCGTTTTCGAAGTGATGAGGACCCAACCAAGGGCGTTAAAATTGATTTGGATAATGATAACCATACCGCTACGGTTGACCTTGAAACAACGTTAGAATATGGAAAAAACGCGCCAAGAGTTTTCGATGAAGCAATTCACAAAATTCAAGCAGCAATCAGCAATATGACGGACGTAACTATAACGGAAATTAAAATGACCGTGAAGGATATGCTTACTAAAGAGGAATGGCGTGAATCGCAAGAACAGAATAAAAAAGATGAAGATAATCAATAGTAAAAAAACGAGTGTTATAAACGGCAAAATTTGTCGGTTATAACACTTGCTTTATGTATTAAAATAGCTACCTAGACGTTGATTGGTAAATTATGGTCCCGTAAGACAGCGTTTGTTGCTTCTTTGAAAGCCTGCTTATTTTGCGGGTCCTCTGGTTGATCATGTAACTTATTTTCGGCAATGGCCCAACGAACAACATTATCAGTAACGAAGAGCTCATCGTTATCAACAATCAGTTGGTATTTAGTTGCTAGCATTTGTTCCAAGTCTTTGAAGCGGCGGCGATTAGAAACTTCGCGAAAACTTTCACCGGTTGCTTTATTGGTTGCCCGAAAGATGAGTAATGGCGACTCACGGGCACCTTCTTTGAGCATATTACGTAATTTTTCAAACTCTGTTTTCTTTGCCAAGCGATAACCTTCTTTCTTTTTAATCTCTCTGATTTGATTTTACGCAGGATGGTTAATTGGTGCAAGCTGAATAGTTTAAGTTATGTATTTTGAAAAATCTATGCTATAGTTTAACTAAATATAGTAATAACTGGTTGAAGCGATTGCTTTCAAGAATTTTATCCTGTTTTGGGTTGGCGGGATTCTTGTTAGTAGTGGCTTTTTTTGTTTGTGAAGGGAATTGATTAAATGGCATTTTTAGGAACTTTATGTTTAATTTTGGTGACCACGGCATTAGCGGGACATTTTAGTGCCCGGATTGGGATTCCGGCCGTAATTGGGCAATTATTAGTTGGTATCATAGTTGGTCCAGCGGTGCTCAATTGGGTTCAGCCGAATGCCTTTGTGCATGATTTTTCTGAGATTGGTGTCATTATTTTAATGTTTATCGCTGGTCTGGAGAGTAACTTGGAATTATTAAAACGTTATTTACGTCCAAGCGTGATTGTTGCGACGGCGGGTGTCATTTTACCAGTTGGTTTAATTTATTTAACTAGTCTTTGGTTCAAACTCAGTCAAGTGGAGAGCCTTTTTTTAGGTATAATTTTTGCAGCCACTTCCGTTTCGATTTCCGTGGAAGTTTTGAAGGAAATGAAGGCACTGGATAGTAAAGAAGGAACGACAATTCTGGGGGCCGCGGTGGTTGATGATGTGTTAGCCGTTGTTATTTTGAGTGTTATGGTCAGTTTGGTTGGATCACAATTAAGCACAAGTAACGCCGCACCTACACCAATTGGGATTAGTTTGCTAGAACAAGTTTTATATTTTGTTGGAATTTACATCGTTGTTCGCTGGCTGGCGCCCTATCTATTACGAATAGGTGAGCAGTTGTTGGTACCAGTCTCGGTGACCATTACTTCAATGGTGTTATGTCTCAGTATGGCTTACCTGGCCGATCTAGTTGGTTTAAGCGCTGTTGTGGGTTCTTTCTTTGCTGGAATCGCAGTTGGGCAAACTTCCTATCGAAAGGTAGTTGATCAGAGTATTGAGCCGATTGGGTACGCCATATTCATTCCGGTTTTTTTCGTTAGTATTGGCTTAAACATGACTTTTTCATCATTAGGTAAGGATATTTGGTTTTTATTGGCCTTAACCGTTGTCGGCGTGTTCACAAAATTAGTTGGTGCTGGTTTTGGAGCTTACATCTCAGGCTTTTCGTTAAATAGTTCTTATATGATTGGTGCCGGGATGATTTCACGCGGGGAAATGGCCTTGATTATCGCTCAAATAGGTTTTCAGGCGAAATTATTATCGGCCGATCGTTATTCGGCAGTAATTGGTGCCATTATTGCCACTACGCTAATTGCCCCATTTTTATTACGTCACGCGATTAGCAAGATTCGCAAAGCTTGAGTTTTGCCAACTATTTACTGCAGAGTTAATTGCTGTCATTGGTAGCAAAAAGCAAACTTATACTTGTTACTGGTAGTACTTTAGTGGAATAGGAATAGTGCATCGTAGCGACCATATTTAAAACTATTGGCCAGTTTTCAGAACGCTAAGGCCTAACTAAACGATTAAATTAATCAATAATCAAGGCTCAACCACTGCCAAGGTGGAATGGAGACGCTGGCGTATCACTGTTACTCGTTCTAAACAACACTTTCTAGCAAGTATCAGTTGCTAGTTCCTATTCGCTAAACAGAACTCGCTTCCCGTTGTCGATTGAACTAAGGCGAGGACCGCCAAGTTCAAGTCGCACCCGTGTCGAAGGTACTTGATGACCGAATTGTGGTCATTTAGTACCTTGCGTGATTGACAAGATCCATTTTCTTTTCCGAAGGGGTTTAATCGGAAAGAAAATTAGCTTGTCAACGCGCCACTGTCGCTCATTCTTAACAACTAATTTTAGCAAGTATTAATTACTAGAACATATTCGCTAAACAGGATTTGTTTCCCGTTGTCGATTGGACTAAGCCGAAGTCCGGCAAGTCCAAGTCGCACGCGTTCCATACGCCAGCGCCGGAATGGAACCTAACCAAATCTGATCGCGTGTAATTCAGTGACAAGTGGCATAAGCATTATTTTTAATAGCGATATAATTTAATTTAAAACTCCACTAGCCGCCCACTGAAATTGATTAGTAGAACCGATTTGAAAATCACACGGGCCAGAATTTCTGACCAATTTAGGCCAACTCCCTCCTAGTTAATGATGCGATCATTATAAGCACACTGTAAATAATAAATACAATTAATTGACTCTAGTTTAATAATAAAGTTATACTTATTATAATAATTATCAAAGATTAAAGGCGAATATTGAGAAGATCACTTACCCAATGGCAAGGATTTCCTTGGTGTTCGCCTTTTTTTGCAAAAGTAGGTGGGAAATGTAGTGGGAGAACACCTTGATTGGTGTTTTTCTGACCAATTTTGTTTAAATGCCTTTCTAAAGATTTCCCAGGTGTTAACGTTGTTTAACTATATTGACCTACCAATAAAAATTTGCAAAGAATAATCTTTCAAGAACTAAGGAGGCGAAACTTATATGTATTATGATCAGGATAAAAAAACCATTATTAGCACGCTTGAAAGTAATCGATCTAAGGGCCTGACTTCTGAAGAGGCAGCCAAGCGATTAGAAGAGTATGGTGTTAATGAAGTTCAACAAAAAAAGGAACGGCCAGCTTGGCGGATTTTTCTCCAAACCTTTAAAGATCCATTAGTGATTGTATTGATGGGTGCCGTAGTTCTTTCTTTATTTAGCGCCAGTTATGATTTTTTTATTACCGACAATATGGCCCATAGTAGAACGTCACTTTACGAGGCAATTGCGATTGGTATCTTAATTTTAGGGAATGCCGCTTTGGCCTTTTGGCAGGAAAATAGTGCCAAAAAATCATTGGCCGCACTGCAACAATTAGCGGAGCACCAAACAATGACTTTACGGGACAATGATTGGCAGAAAGTTCCTGGTAAAAAACTTGTTCCTGGAGATATTTTAAGTGTTAAAATGGGTGACTTCATTGATGCGGATGTTCGCTGGTTGAAAGTGGCCGAATTGCAGGTTAGTGAAACCCATTTGACTGGGGAAGCCGATGCAATTAGTAAGCAAACCGATGAATTGGCGGCCGATAGTGCCTTGGCCGAACGCAGCAATATGGGTTATGCAGGTTCAACTGTAGTCAACGGTAATGGGATTGGAATTGTTGTTGCAACGGGGCAAAATACCGAGTTAGGTAAAATTGCCGAAATGTTGACCCAGGTAACTGATCAAAAAACTCCCTTACAACAAACCATTAACCGATTGACCAAACGTTTGTTAGTCATATCTGCTTGTTTAGCAACCTTTACGTTAGTCTTTATGCTGGCAAAGGAATTTGTACTAACTGGTCAGTTGACGATTGAAACGGTTGCCTCGGTAATCTCAACGACCATTATTTTAGCCGTTGCGTCAATTCCTGATGCCTTACCAGTAGTTCTATCGATTGTTTTAACCATTGGGGCTCGTTTATTGGCCAAGAATAATGGCTTAATCAAATCACTAAGCAGTGTTGAAACGTTGGGGGCCACTACGTTTATTGCTTCGGATAAAACGGGAACGCTAACCCGAAATCAAATGGCTGTAGTTCGTTTTTATGCCAACGGTCAGAATTTCACAGTTGAAGGCAATGGCTACGAGCCCGTGGGTGAAATTACAACTGCCGATGAGGAAGCCGACGAAGTTAGTTACCATGATTTTATGTTGGCGGCTGTGTTAAATAATGAGGCCAGCATTGAAGAAAATGAAGACGGTCGGATGACACCGTTAGGAAATCCAACTGACGTTGCGCTGGTTGTTCTTGGTGAAAAGGCTGGTTTTAAACGTAGCCAGTTGTTGGAAAATAAAAAAGGCCACCACATTGATTTGCTGCGGGTCCTGCCGTTTGATAGTACGCGTAAGATGATGAGTGTTGTGGTCAAACAAGATGGGCAATACAAAGTGCTAACTAAAGGGGCCCCAGACGTTATTTTACAACGAACGGAAACTATTCAAGAAGATAATCAACGTGTCGCGTTAAAGGATGCTAAAGCGACCGTTGAGCAGCAAATTTTAGACTTTGCCAATGATGCACTACGGACGTTGGCAATTGCGGAGCGGGATATTAGTCTAGATGAGGCCGAGAATGCGACGATGGATGAGTTAGAGCAAAAGCTTAATCTAATTGGGATTGCCGGTATCATTGATCCACCCCGGGAAGAAGTTCGCCAATCAATCAAAGAATTACACGCGGCTTCAGTCAGTGTTGTCATGATTACTGGTGATCACGCCGCAACGGCCCGGGCGATTGCGCTCCGCTTAGGCATTATTACCGATCAGGCCGCGCAAGTGATTGAGGGCAAAGATATGGAGCAAATGAGTGATGATGATCTGTACAAAATTGTACCAGATTGTCGAGTATACGCCCGGGTGACACCGGAGCATAAACAGCGGATTATTCGGCAACTGCAACGACACGGGGAAGTCGTTGGGATGACGGGTGATGGGGTCAATGATGCACCTGCATTACGCGCGGCGAATATTGGAATTGCAATGGGGATTAACGGAACCGAAGTAACTAAAGATTCCGCCGACCTAGTTTTATTAGATGATAAATTTACAACCATTGAACGATCGGTTGAGGCCGGGCGGACCATCTTTAGTAATATCCGTAACTTCATTCGGCAAGAACTAATTACGAATGTGGCTGAAGTTTTGGCCTTGTTATTAGGTATTTTACTTATTCACCGATCAATCGGGAATGTCTCTGCAACAACACCAACCTTAACTACTTTAATGGTGATGTGGGTTAATATGATTAGTGATTCTTTGCCCGCACTTGCGTTAGGCTATGACGAGCCAGAAGCCGATTTGATGGAGGCCAAACCACGGGATACCAAGAAGTCAATTTTAGCGGATGGCATGTTGCGCCGAATTATTGTTCGTGGTAGTGTCATGGGTTTCACGGTCTTTATTGCCTTCATCTGGGCAGCTTCATCCGGGATGGCCGCCGAAGAGGCGCAAACGGTTGCCTTTTTAACGTTAGTTTTTGGCCAACTTTGGCACGTTTTCGATGCTCGAAGCTCCACGACGTTATTCCGGCGTAATCCGTTTACTAACTGGCGCTTATTGACGGCAGTCAGTTTTGCGGCACTTAGCTCATTATTGGCCACTTTATTACCCTTCTTCAATGAATTGATGGGAACAGTGCCACTTACGGCGCCGCTGTACCTAGCCGTTATTCTATTACCATCATTACCGACGTTTATAATATCGGGAATCAAGGAAGTATGGTTGCGGTTAAGAAAATAAGAACAAATGAAGAGGCACACGTTCTAAAGTAATGTTCGGAAACAGTAAGAGGCCAGGACAAAAGTCCTGGCCTCTTTGTGCCTCTTAAGATAGGTTGCTAGCTATTCACGTGTTCATCGGCCAGTAATCGTTTAATATCTGGTCGAATTTTATCGGGTTTAGTCGTTGGTTCATAGCGTTTAACTACGTTACCAGAACCATCGATCAAAAATTTAGTAAAATTCCACTTAATTCGTTTGTGATCTGTTTCGTCTTTTAGATATTGAAATAACGGTTCAGTATTTTTACCGTTAACGTGAATTTTCTTGTGCATTGTAAAAGTAACACCATAATTCAAAGCACAGTAATCATCAATTTCCGCGTTATCTTTCAGTTCCTGAAGAAATTGGTTAGAAGGAAAGCCGAGAACGGTGACGGGGTCATCATGATAATCCTCGTAGATTTTTTCGAGACTTTTTAGTTGTGGTGCTAGACCACATTTGCTTGCAGTATTAACAATGACAACAATTTTTCCGCGGTATTTAGCCATGGAAACTTGCTGGCCATTCATCTCGGTAACTGTATAATCATATATTGACATCAAGAGACTTCCTTTCGAAGTTTAAGGTTGC
Organism: Loigolactobacillus backii; assembly: GCF_003946275.1. Lineage (GTDB taxonomy): Bacteria > Bacillota > Bacilli > Lactobacillales > Lactobacillaceae > Loigolactobacillus > Loigolactobacillus backii. Next base: position 33,757 of record NZ_RHNQ01000015.1, on the reverse strand, counting down.
TACCAGCGTTATAGCATGCTTAGCGGCTTCTGTCTAGTAAACTGAGTGTTGGTGATTGAAATTTATCGTCAAATACGATAGCGTTTATAAAGAATAGTTACAAATTACAAAGTTAAAGGGTGTGATTAGGTGAATTTCTATACTTATCGGCAGTTACTGCAACAGACTAATCGCGCACTTGTTTGGCGCTATGGTTTTCTGGTTCTATTGGGTATTCTGGTTATTCTACTCTTGTTTATGTTTCTGCGCCACAGAAATGATAGTAAGTACCGCGATCTACTGATTATTGTTGTTTTAAGCGCAGTTTTGATGATCGGAATTCAAATTAATAATTATAAACAATTTCAGAATAGTCTTTCGCAAAATGCGCAAATCGTTGCTTTTTTACGTTCAGTTAGTAAAACAAAACAGGTACCGTTGAAATACATTTCTGCCAATACAACAACCCTAACGGATCAAATGATTATTAGAGTTAAGAAAACGTACTACCAGGTCAACTTTGATAGTTCATTTGGAAGTTATCAATTAATTAAAACTCAGTTGATAACCCCTGAAACGGCGGGTGATTAAAATCTTTTCTTACTCAGATATTGGTTTAAAGTTATTTATTGGTTTAGTTACGGTTATTATTCAAATTAATTTGTTAGGAAAAGGAAACTTAGCGCCAGCAAACGCAGTTGATCAAATTCAAAATTATGTTTTAGGTGGAATTATCGGGGGTATGATTTATAACTCAGATATTACTGCCTTAGAATTTTTCCTGATCTTGGTTATTTGGACTTTAATTGTGATGGTAATTAAATTTGGTAGTAATCATAATCGTTATTTACGCCGCTTAGTAAATGGAGAACCCCATACAATTGTTCGCGATGGCCGAATCCTGGTCGCAGTTGCCACGCGCTTTGGTTTATCAGCAGGGGATTTATCACTTAAGTTACGAACAGCCGGTGTAACCGATGTTAGCTTGGTGAAGCGCGCTGTTTTAGAGCAAAATGGTCAGTTAACGGTTACGTTAGTTGGTGCCGATTCTGTAAAGTACCCCGTTATTTTAGATACGGTTATTGATCAGGATATTTTAGAGTTAATTGACAAGGATGAAGACTGGGTGGCGGCAATTTTAGCACAACAAGGTTACGAACTGGCGGATGTTTATTATGCAGTTTACCGTGGCGGCAGTCTAGTTGTGGCTCCGTATCCCGGTCACGAGACCGTAAAAAAATAAAAATTAGACGACTTCTTGTGTTTTGAATGAAATTTATTGACGAACAACTTATAATAGAGGTAAGTGAGGGGGTATTAAAATGTTACAAGAATACCATAATATTTTAGTTCCGGTTGATGGTTCAAAGGAAGCAGAACTAGCTTTGCAAAAGGCGGTTGCTGTTGCCAAGCGGAATAACGCACACTTAGACATTCTGGATGTGCTTGCAACGCAGCAGTTTGAAGTCAGTTACTCTAGTTTTATTGACGGTGACGTTATCTATAAAATGTCCGAGGATGTTAAGAAATACTTAGATCGTTTGGCAAATGATATAAAGGAAAAATCTGATTTTAACGACGTTACAATCCACATTCGTTTTGGTAATCCTAAGACTATTATTTCCCGTGACTTTCCTCAAGAGCACAAAAATGATTTAATCATGATTGGTGCCACTGGTTTAAATGCAGTTGAACGAGTTCTGGTTGGCTCAGTAGCATCATACGTTAATCGTAATGCGATCACTGATGTTTTAGTCGTTAAGACTAGGCTTAATAACAAAGAAGCACAAGAAAAATAATTAACGGAAAAAATAGGACAAAAGATAAATACTAGTAATTAATTCGATTAGACCTAATTGCTAGTAATCCTATCTTTTGTCCTATCTTTGTGTAATTTAGAATTCACGTGCCCTTTAAATCATAGTGTATACTAAAGGGCAAAAGGAGTGAAACTTGTGAATACCATCCAAATTCAACAATTTAAGCAGTGGCGTTCCAAGCGAATGCGCCGAACTTTCATAGCAGCTTGGTTGCTGATTCTTTGCGTTGCTGCCTTGGCCTTTTTTGCGTTACAGCTCTGGCACCCTTCCGCTCGTCAGGTTATGCTTCCTTTGCGGCGGGCCCTAAGTGGTATTAAGCCAGTTAGTGGAATCAAACTATGGGGCCAAATTGCCTGGCATAATGAATTGGCCGTTCTGATTGTTCTGGCGCTGGGACTGATTCCAGTCCCGTTGCTTTATTGGTATAACGCTGTAGCAACGGCCGCCAGTATTGGGATGGTCATCTATGTCGGGGCAATTGCTCACCAGAATATTTGGCTGTTAATCGCTACTGGGCTCCTTCCCCACGGAATTATTGAGCTGTCTTGTTTTGCGATTACCTTAGGGATTGCTGGAGAACTTAATTACTATATTCGTAGTCGAACACATAATATGCGCAATCAAAAAGATGATTGGGTTGGCCAATTACCGTTAAGGCCATTTTTATACGCTTTGTTCCGGCAGTATCTATTTATCGTGCTACCGGGTCTAATTATTGCGGGTTTTATTGAAGCTTTAATTACCCCTAAACTAATGCACTTAGTGGGAATTTAATGGATTGATTATTAGGTCTGATCGTATTTAAAATAAAGTGCATTAAGTTTTGGGATTATTAAGTCCCTAATCCTAACGTTTTTAGTTTTATGAGGGTACTTGTTTGTAAAGGGGTAGATTGTAGCAAATAATCGGGTTTCTGAGCACCTTTCAAACACACACTAACTAAAATCTAAATTAAATTGTTTAATAATCCGGTGAAGTGCCGGTATCAGAGCGAGATAGATTACAAAATTACCTATTGCGTGAAGACTGTCAAAGTAAAGCCCCGCAAGGTAGTAAGGAATGAAGGCCCGCGGGCCACCAATAAATGGAATTTGGCCGGCGCTAACGACAAAACCGTAGAAGTAACCGGCAAATAAGCTGAAAGCTGCCTGTCCGAGCAAGTGTTGTTGAAACCAAGCATAATGCGCTAGGCCATAACTTAAGCAAACAACCGCACTATAGGCCAGTATTTGCGGTAGTGTCCAAATCCCAAAGCCTAACAATAGATTGGAAATCAGAATTGACAGCGTTGCGACGTAAAAACCGGTGGTGAAACCAAAATAAATGGTGATAAAAATAATGATATCGGTTACCGGTTGGACGTTGGGTAAAAATTGAAATAAGTAGCGACCAACCACGCAGATAGCGGTTACTACGGCAATAAAGGTAATATAACGCGTTGAATACTTAATTGGTTGGCGCAAGATTAAAGGTTACCGAATCATGATTCTTTAAGTACGTTTGTGTCGCGCCTTTTGAAGCCATTTTGCCGTTTACCTTGAAGAGCCAGTAGCTGCTCGCTTTTTTATTTTGGCTATGACCAGCAATATCTGTAATCATGCCCTGCTTTTCTTTAACTTTAAAGTTCTTTTTTAAAACTTTCATTAGGTTGGTTTTAGTCGTTGTTTTAATCTGCTTAGTTTTGAAGGTTTTGTGTTTTTGTTGCAGCGTGATCTTTGCTTTAACACTTTGACCTGCGGCGGCAGCCGGAACTAGGTTACTTGTAATTAGTGCTAGGCCGAAGACAATGGTGAATAATCCCTTAATAAAACGGTGCATAATAGAGTCCTCCTTAGAAATCGATTGCAGTCTTAAGTTTAGCAAATTAAGGGTTGTGGTGCAAAAAGGGGTTACGGAGTAAAAGGAGTGGAATTAATGCAATTGAGTGACGCGCATTGTCACGTAGCTGATCGTGCTTTTGTACAACAATTAAAGCGTCAGCATATTTTTACGACAATTAACTGTGCGACGCCGGCAGAATTCACGCAAAATCAAACGTGGGTTGGCCGATCGCGCTATCTAAGATTATCTGCAGGAGTTCATCCGTGGCAGGTAGATAAGGTTTCGCTAAACCAAATGATGCCAATTTTGCAGCAAGTACCGATAATTGGTGAAATTGGTCTGGACAACGTTTGGACTAAAACTGATTTAGCTTTGCAGCAACAAGTTTTTTCTAAGCAGTTAAGTTATGCCGAACAAGCACATAAACCAGTGATCGTTCATGTTAAAGGAATGGCGCCAGCGGCCTTGAAAATTATGCGGCCATATTTCACCACTTTTTTAATTCACTGGTATGATGATTTGACCTACCTTAACGATTTTTTGGCCCTAGGTTGTTACGTCAGTATTGGCCCTTCTTTCGCTAGGGATGCTAACGTTATAAAGGTGATGCACCAGGTGCCACTAGAAAAAGTACTGGTTGAATCTGATGGTCTAAGCGGAATGGGCTGGGCCTTAAATCAAGAATTACCATTGGCCGCCTACCCACAGCGATTGGCCGCTTGTATTCGAACTTTAGCGCAAATTCATCATTTAACTTCGGACCAATTGGCCGCACAATTAGTAGCTAATCTTAAACGTTTTTGGCTGGCGGAAAATTAAAGTATATTATTCCACGATAAAATTATTTTAAAAGGGAGCGATCTAATGTTAAAAATCGGCGTTATTGGTCTTGGCAACATTGCCCAAAAAGCATACTTGCCGGTGATGGCAGGGATGCAAGATCAAGTTGAGTGGATTTTATGTACCCGCAATAATGAAAAATTACAGTACTTACAACAGCGTTACGGTTTTAAAAAGGTCGTTCATTCAGTAACAGAGCTACTTGAATTGGCACCGACGGCAGTATTTATACATACACCAACTGAAACCCACGCACAATTAATTGAGCAATTTTTACAAGCTGGTAGTCACGTTTACGTTGATAAGCCAGTCAGTGATGATTTGGCGGTGGTTAAGCATTTATATGCTTTAGCGGCGGCAAAAAAATTATTATTAACGGCTGGATTTAACCGACGCTTTGCACCAATGAATCAACGCTTACAGCAAATTGGACCGGCAAATGTTTTGTTAGTTCAAAAAAATCGCATTGCGGCAGACCAACCAGTTAAGTTTGCCGTATTTGATTTAATGACCCACGTTGTCGATACAACTTTATTTTTGGCGGGAATTGAAACGGACGCGGCACTAACTTGTCACTATCAGGTTTCTACTTTGCAAGGTAATCTAGATCACTGTAGTTTAACTTTGGAGTTACCAAATATGACAGCTCACGCTTTGATGAACATGCACGCCGGGGCCAACAGTGAGACGGCCGAACTGCAAAATATTCAGGGTAGTTATCGAGTCGTTGACCTTAATTCTTTTAGTAAACGCAGCCCAGAAGGTGAACAAATAACAACGTTCCCTGATTGGACACCTAATTTACAACGCCGCGGGTTTGAACCACTTATTAAGGCTTTTGTTGCAGCAGTTGCCGATCCTGCTCACACTAACCCAGTCAGCCCAGCCTCCAGTATTTTAACGCATGAACTGTGTCAAAAATTAGTTGCGGCTAGTACATCGTAGCCCTTATATTTAAAACTGTTAGCTAGTTTTCAGAACGCCAGAACTTAACTGGAACAAGGCAGAACAGTTTAGATTCCATTCCGGTGCGCGAGGACGGAACGCGTGGCGGGTTGGCGAGCTAACTTTTACCAGATAAAGGCAAAGCTGGAATAAAAGTGGATCTCGCCAAGCCCACATGATTCTAAATGGCCCAGACCGCCATTAAGAATCATCGACACAGCTGATCCTCGCGCCCCGAAATGAGATCTGGCCGCCGTAGCACATTTAAATGTTATTTGTGTCTATTGCAGTAAACCAGTTATTGTGTTGCAAATAGGTGAAAACTACCTTTGTCAGTGTTGCTGGCTAATTAAGATCATCAATAAGTTGCGCAGCATTAAAGCTGTGGTTTCTACTCAATTGGACTAATTAAACAATTAAATGATTCAATAATTAGAGCTCAACTACTGCCAAGGTTTCATTCCGGCGCTGGCGTATCAGCCGTGTCGAAGGTACTTGATGACCGAATTGTGGTCATTTAGTACCTTGCGTGATTGACAAGATCCATTTTCTTTTCCGAACGGGTTTAATCGGAAAGAAAATTAGCTTGTCACCGCGCCACTGTCGCTCATTCTTAACAACTAATTTTAGCAAGTATTAATTACTAGAACATATTCGCTAAACAGGACTTGTTTCCCGTTGTCGATTGGACTAAGCCGAAGCCCGGCAAGTCCAAGTCGCACGCGTTCCATACGCCAGCGCCGGAATGGAACCTAACTAAATCTGCCCACGTGTCATTCCGTGGCAAGCGGCATAAGCGCCCTCTAGTTTCAGATTTGTTTTTAATGAATGTAATGTGCTAAGAAAGTTTGAATGCTATTTCGATAACGCTCAGGCTCTTTGGAAAATGAGCCAACGTGTTTGGCTCCTTTAACGGTCAGCATTTTTTTAGGTGCCTTAGTTGCCTGATAGAGTGTTTTAGTCATTGCGTGGGGAACAAAGGTATCAGCACTGCCTGAGATGAACATGATTGGCGTTTTATTTTTTTTAACTTGTGCTAACGCGTCAGCCTCCTTAAAACTATAACCGGCCCGAACTTTGGTAATTGCACTAGTAATGGGAACTAGCGGAAAGCGTGGTAGGTGGTATAAGGTCGTGGCCTGATGGCTAATTTCGGCGTCTGCAGTAGTAAAGGGACTATCAACAACAAAGGCCTTAACTTGGCTAGGTAACGATGATTCGCCACTGGCCATTGTCATGCCACTAGCACCCATGCTGATACCAAAAAGTACGATCTGGGAGTTCTGGCCATTTTTTTGAACAACTTGTTTGGCCCATTTAATGTAGTCTAAACGGTCCAGCCAACCATAGCCGATAACTTTACCTTGACTGGCACCTTGGCCACGAGAATCAGGTAGTAACACGTTATAACCTAGATCGTGAAAAAGTGCCGCGTACTGACCCATCTGTTCTTTGCTACCCATGTAACCGTGGGCAATAATTGCTGTTTTGGTTGTTGGCTTAGCAGCCTTGATGTAGTCTGCATCCAAACGTAAATTTCCGGTGGCCGAAGTTTCAAACCATATTTTCTTAGGAACATCTTGAAACCATTTCTTTTCCGAATATAGAGGATCAGAACGTTTTAGGGTTGTGTTTTCGCTAATGAAACTTTTTTGACCAGGAACAATAGCAACATTGTAAAAATATAGACCAGCACCAAATAGGCCAATAACAATTAAAAGAATTAGGATACCAGCAACACAAAGCAATTTTTTCATGATAGCCACCTCTTCAGTAGCGTACCATAAATTTCTTTCTAAAAGAATCACCAAAGTCGAATTATTGGCCCTGTATTCGTTTTCAGATTGGTGTTACTATTGAGAGGAATTCTCAATTAGAACGTAAGCAAATGTGCGGTTAATTTTGAAGCACGCTTTAATTTAGTTTCTAGCTAGATGGGTTGAAAAAGGGGCGATTAGAATGATTGATTTACATATTCACCGTTCACCAACTAAGCCGTCATTACGCTTGTCTGAATGGCTTAATGTGTTGCGAGCAGGTGTTTTGGGGATGAATGATGGGATTATCTCAACTGCCGGAATCGTTCTAGGAGTAGCGGGTGCCCAGCAAAGTTCCTTTATGTTATTTATTGCCGGAATTTCGGGAATGTTAGCCGGCGCCTTTTCCATGGGCGGTGGGGAGTTTGTTTCTGTTGGCCAGCAACGGGATATGCAGCGGGCAACGGCGGCCAAACAGCGCCAGGCTATCAGCGACGATTACCCGAAAGAATTAGCGGAATTAACTCGGGTTTATACCGCTAAGGGTATCTCAACGGAATTAGCCCAGCAGGTAGCGATTGAATTAATGGCCAAGGATGGCCTAAGTGCAACCTGTCGCGAAAAATATAATATTGAATTAGGTAATTATTTTAATCCGTGGCACGCTGCCATTTCATCGTTCTTTTCATTTTTTGTTGGTTCAATTTTACCGCTACTAACAATTACTTTAGTGCCGGCTAAATGGAAAGTAGCTGTTACCTTTTTCGCCGTCGGCTGTGCTTTATTATTAACCGGCTACGTCAGTGCAACACTTGGCCAAACGAGGCGGCGTAAAGCAGTTTTACGCAATTTAGTTGTCGGGCTGTTAACAATGGCGGTTACTTATGCCGTTGGTCATTTGTTTGCGATTTAAAGATAATAGCGTAGGTTATAGACCATTATTTTTTGATTATAATAATTTTAAAAGCTACTTAGGGGTGCTTTTTCAAACACTCTCTAGATAGGGTTAAACAATTTAAAAAGTGGTACAACAAATGAGCATTGCTCAGACTGTTGTGCCACTTTATTTGTTAGCTTAAATTTAAATATTGAGGTTAGTCGTCAAAAGGACCTTTACCTAAGTAGGCCTTTAGCATCCAGATATTCTTATCAGTAGCTTCTTTAAAGCCATTCATAATGTCTTGAGTAGGATCATCATGTTCTTCACCACTAATGGTGATCGTCTTTTGGTATTGATCGCGAAGATATTCATAGTCCTTGACCAAACGTTCCATATATTCTTTAAGGGTATACTGACCAAATGTTACCTTTTCTTCTGTTAGGCCAGTATTTTCAATGAATTCGTGAACTGTGCCATAAGGTGAGCCGCCAAGAGCAATCAAACGTTCAGCGATTTGATCTAACTGTTCGTTTAATTCATCCATGTAGTCATCCATTAATGGGTGTAACCGGAAAAATTCGGTGCCGCGCATGTACCAGTGGGTTTGGTGAATGATAACTGTTAATTGGCTGATATCTGCAACTAATTGATTCAGTTGGACCTTAGTTTTTGGAAAATTGTAATTAAGTTCACTCATAGTAAAAGTCTCCTTTAAGTATATTTACGTACACCACTAAGGATAGAATTAAAGCCATTTAAAAGCAATTAAAACGCTTAACTTTTGTAGAGCGTGTCTAAGACTACCTTTAGCTTGTGACCACTTTGCGGTCAAGTACATAATCTTGATGCGCCAGAAATTGCGCCACATGCTTAATTCAATTTGATGACGAAACGACGATGCAAGAATGGTCTAAGGGATACTTTAGTTAGTTTGCCGTAGATTACTCATCAGTAATAGCCTTATTTTGTTGATGTTGGTAAAGCTGCCAACATAGCGTAAGTGTGCCAGCTAATAGTGCATCGAAAGTACGGTCAGATAAATATTTACGTCCAACTAAGGAAATTGTGCTTCCGGCACCGGCAACATAGCGAGTTTTTGGACGACGTGCGCAGGCGGCCTTTTCCATAACGTTGGCAATAACTGACGTGTCAGAACCGAATTGGTTAAATAAGCTGAGCATGGCACCGGCTTTTTGAGCCGTTTTTGCGTAAGCCGTCTGTCCTGAGACCGCTAGTAATTTTTTACGAGCAATTCCTGGCCATTCAGTTTTGGTACAACCTGGTTCGATAATAACAATGTCGATTCCAAATTGGCTGACCTCTGTCCGTAGTGAGTCGAGCATTCCCTCCAATGCGTGTTTTGTTCCCATGTACCAGGCGCCCATTGGTTGATAGATTTTACCACCAATTGAGGAGGTGTTAATAATTCGCCCGCTACCTTGGTGGCGCATAATTGGTAGTGCGAGTTTGATTAAAGCAATCGCGCCGAAGACGTTTACTTCAAATTGATTTTTACCCTCAGCTAAACTGACATCTTCAACGGCACCGTAAGCACCGTAGCCAGCGTTATTGATCAGAATATCTAGGCGTCCTTCGCTTGCTAAAATTGTTTTAATAACATTCTCGCGGGATTCTGCAACAGTGACATCGAGATTAATAATGTTGATACCAAGACCAACTAAGTGGCGCATACGTTCCATTCGGCGAGCGGCGGCGTAAACAATGAAGCCAGCCCTTTTGAGTCGGATGGCAGTTGCTTCACCAATACCTGATGAGGCTCCAGTAATTAAGACAACTTTTTTCATTTGGAAAATCCTCCTCTGATAAAAACTGTTAGTTAAGCTGAATATAGCGCTTTTGTTAGGCAAGTCAAGCGCTATCACAGGCAAATGCTAACGGAACATCAGTTAAAAGTGTTAAAATGTAAAAACAGAGAGGGGTTTTTTAGTTGAAACAAAGCGGCTATAACGCAAATGGTATTAGTGACGTTGTTGAAAACGCAAAGAATAGTGGATTTGAAATTGGCGACCAAGTTAAAGTAACCAAGGAAAAAGGTATTCCAGATTGCGTCGGTGTTATCTCTAAAAAATACACAAATAGTGCAATGGTTAAGTTGCACGAAGGCGATAAAGTAACCGCACAAGTTATGGAAGAAATGAACGGCCGTTACGTTGTCAATTATGATCATTTAGAAAAATTAGTAGACGCAAAGTAGCAGGTAAAAGACTTAAAGTATAAATACGATCTGCGGATAAGCAATTCTTTACTGCAGGTTAGCATTAAAGATAGGTAGTATCGGAAAAGAGAGAGTGGGACAAAAGTCGGTTGCGTAATGGAACCAATCCAATAACCGTACTATGGCTATTGAATTGGCCGTAGTTAGGTACGTGAATCCAGACTTTTGGCGCACGTTCTAGCGTAATGTTCGGAAATAATAGGTGGCTAGGACTTTTTGTCCCGGCCGCTCTTTTTTTGTGGTAATCGGGCAGCTGATTCAATATTTACGAGTGCAGTGTAAAATATAAAAGTGGCTGGCCCCTAAAATAATGTGGGTAAGTTGATAGCTTTACTACCAGGACGAACTCCTGTTAGGGCCTATTTTTAGAGTAGCGAGAATGTTAAGCAGACCTAAATAAAAGGTAGCTAAAATAATTTAAGCGAAGCGGTTGCAAACGCTTACCGATGCTGCTATACTGTGTTTGTAAGGAAGAGGTAAACCAATAGATTGAGTAACAAATTTACAAATAGTTCTTCTGGATACTGTTTCAGTGTAGTACTGGTTAGTAAGGTAGTACCGTTTCGGATTCACGAAGAATCGTAGTTGTTTTACCTTAAGTAACAAAGATGTCCAACGGAGGTGCATGTCAAGTAAGATGTGTCAGGTATTTCCAAAAAGACAACAAACATCAGCGATAGCGTAATACAGGATTCTTAATCCGAGTACGTGGACAGAATCATAGCAGATGTATTTTACAAAAATGTACGCTTGCTCAGGTGAGGTTGTCGTACAATTGAATAAGTAGCAAATTTTTAGAATGAGGCGAAAGATATTTTAGATTTAAACCAATGTGTTAGTCGTTTCCCTAAGCAACAAATTAATCTATTGGCTCTTCCGAACATTTGATAGGCGTTAAGTATTGATGAATAATCGAAACTTGACGTCTATTTTTGTGTCCTTAATTAAGGTCAGTGAATATAGTGATTAAATTCTGAACACTAGCTTAATTTGACGAATAAATATTGTAACTGATGGCTTGAAACCTGGGCGCCTTTCCAAGCATTCCCTAGGTTAATTAGGAGGTACTAGTGAAAAATTATTTCAAGACATTGGCTGGTTAATAATGTAAATTTAGCAAACATATTTACAACCTCCGTAAAACATGGAAGAATGGTGGGGAATAGGTAATTTTTACCCGATAATTTTTTGATGAAGGAGGCGATCGAATGACAGATTCTAAGGCTATCAATAAAGCAGGAGTAAGTACAAATAAAACAGAAAAATCAGTGGATGATTTAACGGTGGTTGGTTTTTACTGGGTTAATCACCACAATCAGACCCCTGATGGACAGAGCTACACACTTTATGTTGGCGAAAACTACCAGCACAGTCCTTTTCAGTTATTATTTCCCGCCGAGCGTGCTGATCGACTTGGTGGTAATCTACTCTATCGGAGTTGGTCACGGCATTTTCAGCGCTATAACTCGTTTGTTCGCGTGGCGGACAATGCGCGCGTTTTTATGGCACAATTCATGGCTAAATTTGTTAGTCGGATTACCCAAGTTGCAACTAAAAATTCACTAACGATGGGTGTGATAACGGATACACATGACCGCGCTGGAAAAAATTATCAATTTTATGGTACTAATGGATTGCAGCACGTTGAAGAATTAAAGTTATTAGATAATTTTGGTGTGTTTGATGCGATTGGTCATTTAGGTGATTTGATTGATGGCGCTAATGAACCTTCTGTATCGCGCGTGCGTTTGGGTCAAATTATTGGTACATTAAATCAATCGAAAACGCCATTTTTTGTGACAAAGGGTAATCATGATGAGAATGATAAGTACGCGATACATCAGTCGAAGAAACAAGTAAGTGACGCCTTTGGACCAAATGATTTTGCGGATCTGGTTTGGAAAAAAATGTACGCCCAGGCACAGATTCATGCGGTATCAGCTCGCTTTGGTGTTGGCTATTTTGATAAAGGCCCGGTACGAATTATTTTTATTAATACAAGTGATGTTCCATACGAACTGACTAGTAGTGGTGCTAAGCGCTATGATACTAAAAAAATGCACGCCATTCGTGGTGGACAAATGCAGGAAATTATTGCAATTTTACAGCGGAGTTTAGATAAAAACATTGTTTTCTTTGGGCACGCGCCTTTAGTTGATGCTGCTGGTCACGAAGATATTGTTAAAAATGGTGGGGCCTTACAGGAATTGTGTCACTATTTTAATCAACATCAGCGCGGCCGTTTGGTCAGACATAGTTCGGACGCTTTATTTGCGCTTAACTTACGGTATGATTTTAGTCAGATTGGTCAGTCGAAGGTATCGGCCTACATTTGTGGGCACTTGCATGATGAAGGTGCGTTTGCAGTAGATGATATTCAATATATTGTGTTAAACTGCAGTGCACTTATTAGCGCTAACCAACCTAACGTTAATCAATTTAATCAGAATTTTGATCGGCAACAAGGAACGCTAACGGAATCGGCTGGCTATGCGATTGATGTTAATAATTTGAAGGGTCGTCTGACTGTTTTAGGCTACGGTGCGGCCACACCAAAACGAACTTTTACAATTTCAAGTGTCCACCCAACTTTACCAGCAATTGGTGATACTGGAGTTTTACCAGTGGCTAGCTATTTTAGTGGGCATCAGCGTTTGAACTTGCAAATCGAGCAAACCATGAGTGGTCGATTAATTTGTTTTCTTAGTGGCCAACTGCACTTACCACAGGTCAACGATTTACAACAAGAACGGGTAGCGACAGTTCCGCTACCATACCGACCTAAGCAGCTATTGCTAATGCCAATTCAGAGCATTAGTGGTGACCAGGCCCAACTGGGAATTGAGCCCAATGGTGATGTTTGGTTAACAACACAGCGACTAACAACGCTGAGGGGGCCCTTTATCTTAAATTTATCTTGGATACGCTAAGTAGGCTGGTAACTTTTTACTGATTGTGTATAATGCAGTTATTGAGTCAAAATTTAAGTGAATGAGGCTTTGTGATTGAAACGAAAACAAACAAATCGGCATCAGCCTAAGCAGCGCAACTCACGCTTATTTCTGATTTGTGTGCTTCTCTTGATTGGCATTATTGGGTGTTTATCCCTTTTAGGACGGGAAAACGCTACAAAGGAGATTAGCTTTCCAACTACAGTAGAAAATGGGGCGTTGAAATTAATTGGTCAGCAGCCGGTTAGTATTGAAATGCCAGTTAAGGCACGCTCGCAATTTCCAACTTTGCCAACTGGCTGTGAAATTGCGGATGTCGCCATGTTATTTGATTACCGTGGTCACCCAACGGATTTAGCCACTTTGGCGAATTCGCTTCCGTACACTGATAATCCAGAGACTGGCTTCTGGGGTGATCCTTTTACCGGAACTGGTTATACGATGTATCCACCAGGTTGGCGTCCGATTTTTGAAAAAAAGCTTGGTAGTTTTACCGACTTATCAGGCCAATCAGTGACTAAGTTGAAAGGTCAATTAGCAAAGGGAAAACCAATCGTTGCTTGGGTCCACATGCACGGTTTTGTTGCCCACGCTATTTTATTAACCGGCTACGATCATGATACGATCATTTATAATGATCCCTTTACCGGTAAGGGTCGGCAACAGATGTCCAGCCAACGTTTTTGGACGGTAGCAGCATCACAGAAGCACCGAGCGATGACTTATTAAGCTAGAGTGTTTAAAAGGGCGTCCAGGTTCTGAGCATTAGTCTAGATTGACAAATGATTCACGTAGTGGATTATTTGGCGATCGTAACTACTATTCCACAATTGAGAATTATTAGCATAAAACGCTAATAATCTTGATGTTTCATACGTTGTCCATTCAACTATGGCGAAAAACGCCAAGTTGAAATATGGCAATCGCAGGAACCTGCCTTTTTAAACACGTTTCCACCAAATTAGCCGAGGGATACAAGTAAGCGTATTTTCTTAATAAGCTCTAAATCAAAAAACACCAGAGGCCAGGACAAAAGTCCTGGCCTCTTACTGTTTCCGGAACGTACGCCAAAGGTCTGGGGGGTCACGTACCTTACGGGAGTGTTTGGAAAAGCAAAGGAAGCTACTTTTTCAAAGGATAATTCAATAACCATAGTACCATTATTGGATGGGCCTACGTTACGCAGTGAACCCAAAACCAACTTCTGTCCCACTCCCTGATGCTTTTTTAGTTTTGGAGCGTTGCAGCGGAATTGGTTTGTCGCTATACTAGTGAATAAAATGAGTAAAGTGGGTGGCCTGATGAGTGAACAGCAGCAAAGCAGTGAATTGTTGGATACGTGTCTAATGGCCGGAAGAATTATGATTGAAAGTGGTTCGGAGATGTACCGGGTAGAAGATACAATGAACCGAATTGCCCAAAACGCTGGTGAAAAACAGAGTATCACCTTTACTACGCCGACGGGGATTTTTATGGAACTAGGGGATAGCGGAGCGGTTCAGATTCGCCAGATTACAAGCCGAACAATTAATTTAGAAAAGGTTGAGCACGTTAATGCATTATCCCGTGAATTTGCGGCTCAAACAATTAATCTTGGTCAACTTCATCAGCGCCTGGCCTCACTGGACCGAGATGTGCCTTTCTTTCCCGTCTGGCTTCAGATCATTGCGGCGGCACTGGTTAGCTGTACTTTAATGATTATTTATGGCGGTTACTGGCAAGATTTTATTAGTACGGCCGTGATTGGTGCCACTGGTTATGCGGTCTTCTACTGGGTGCGCGATCGCTTGAATATTAGCTACCTTAATGAGTTTTTGGCGGCATTTACGATTGGATTACTTGCTTTGATAGCGGTCCGGCTACATTTAGGGCGGAGTATTGACATGATTATCATTGGCGGTGTGATGCCGTTGGTTCCTGGTGTACCAATAACTAACGCTGTCCGTGATGTTTTAGCGGGCCATTTATTATCGGGAATTGCTCGAGGAATGGACGCTATTTTTAGTGTTAGTGCAATTGGTGTTGGCATTGCACTGATTTTTCGCTTTTTTTGATTAAGGCCTGTCTAAAAAGACATCTGGATTCTGAGTAAGTTTGCGCTAGATCAATTGAAAACATTCTAGGCAAAAATTAGCTGTAATGGCTACGGGGAGCTATGAGATGATCACTTTATTTGGAAAAGTCTTGCTACAACTTGTTTTTAGTTACATAGCCACGGTAGCCTTTGGTATTTGTACTAATGTGCCACACCGAGCATTGAATGCTTGTGGGTTGACTGGTGCCGCGGGCTGGTTTGTTTATTGGCTACTTGTGCAATTAGATTTAGGACATATGTTACCTAATTTAATTGGTGCATTTGTAATTGCATCAGTTAGTTTATTCTTTGCGCGAATGAAAAAAATTCCGGTTATTATTTTCAATATTCCGAGTTTAGTGCCGCTAGTCCCTGGTGGCGTTGCTTATCGTTGTGTTCGGGCACTTGTCCTTGGTAATTATACGCAGGGCATTGGGTTTGCCATTCAGGTAATGATGATTTCTGGGGCAATTGCCGTTGGATTTATGTTGGCTCAGTTTGTTGGTCTGCGGCGCCCGGCCAAAAATAGTTAGTGAGTTAAAGGTGTTGCGCAATAAGTGTTAGGGTGTTATAACGTGGGTTGAATCAGGTAAGGGGGGCACAGTTTTGTTATTTAATAAAACAATGGATTATTTGGTAGTTGGTGTTTATCGTTTGGCTAGCGGGAAAAAGACTGAACAGTGTGTTATGCATAATACAACGAAACGTGAAGCAAAAGAGCAAATGTTTAACTATTTAATAAATAATAAGCTGGGCAATCAAGACGGCTCATTTCGTGATATTCTCTCGATTAGTGTCCATAAAGAATAACTAAACAAATGTGGTGTGGAGTTTCAACTTGCTATTTTTAATTTGTTACAGCTATAATGAACTTAGGGCGTGTTTGGAAAGCAGGTTCCTGCTTTTCCAAACACGGTTACACTAAATTAGTCTGGGCAATACGCGTAAAGGTATTTTCCAAAAATGAACTTAGTTGCAGCATTATTAATGACCAACAAAGGTGGGGATAAACGGATGAGTACGGAAGACCCAAAGAACACGTTAGATTTTGAAGTAGAAAACATGAACTTTCATCGTTTATTGGTGGCAGTAGATGAAGATGATTCAACGTCATCAATTCGTGCGTTTAACTACGCTGTGACGCTGGCCAAAACTTATCGTGTGCCGTTAGCAATTGTTACAATCTTGGAGACTGGTGATCTGAATATTTATGATTCATTATCACCAGACGTTTTGTCAGATCACCGACAAGAAGTGTTAGATAAAATTAACCAGTATGCAGCCAAGGCTAAGGATTTTGGTGTCACAGACGTAACGCCATTAATTGGTGAAGGCAAGCCAGGAAATATTATTGTAAATAAGATTATTCCTGATTGGCGGCCAGATCTTTTAATTGTTGGGTCAGAAACGACTGACAAGAATCGATTATTTATCGGTTCGCAAGCAAGTTATATGGCGCAAAATGCGGCGTGCTCGGTAATTGTTGTTCGGGCTAATGATATGTAATGTTGTTTAATTAATTTAAAATCAAAATAGGACAAAGAGTAGTTGCAAAAGTCATGATTGCTACTATTCTTTGTTCTTTATTTTTAACAGCAGTGTAGTTGAGTAGGAATTATTTTGGAGGAAATTAACATGAAATACGCTAACATCACGATTGGGACGTTTCTTGCTCGACCTAACCGATTCATTGCCAACTGTGAAATTGCCGGTAGTGTCCAGGCAGTCCACGTAAAAAATACCGGAAGAAATAAAGAAATTTTGCGGCCACAGGTTCAAGTTGCGCTAGTGAAAAGCAATAATCCTAAACGTAAAACAAAGTATGATTTAGTTGCTGCACTGTGTGGTGAACGCTGGATCAACATTGATAGTCAGGCACCTAACCATATTGCCTATGAAAGTATCTTGGATGGGACTATTCAGTTACCTGGGTTGGCCGAACCGATCACAACATTACGTCCAGAGGTAGTTTTCTCTGATTCACGTTTTGATTTATTTGGGAGCACCGCAACTGAATCCTTTTTTGTTGAAATTAAAGGCGTCACATTAGCTAACGCCGACTTTGCGGCATTTCCTGATGCACCAACAATTCGCGCTGAAAAACACGTTCGAACTTTGATGGCGGCACGCGCATCTGGTTATGGCGCTTATTTATGTTTTATTGTTCAAATGAGTGGTATTCGTGAAATGACCGTTTATAAGCAACGTGATCTGAAATTATATCAAGAAATTTTGGCCGCACAAAAAGCGGGCGTCACTGTTTTGGCCTATGGCTGCGCAGTAACGCCCGGAGAGATTAAAGCAGTTTATCCAGTTAAGCTAAATCTTGCCCGGCAATTTCACGAATTAACGGCTGATGAATTAGCTCTTTGAGGGTAAAGTACTGTAATTATGTTTGATTGTGTCGGCAGATTTTTGGAAAAGTGCCTGTTCATCTGCCGGTAAGGTAATTGGATAAGTAGCGACGATGCCTTCACGGCCAACAATGGCTGGTTGGCCAATACAAATCCCAAGCTCTTCGTTCCAGTTAGATACTGGCCGAATAACCCGGGCGTCACTAAAGACAGCCTCAGCTAGGGTAACCGCAGCCGTGGCAATACCATAGCTTGTGTAGCGTTTACCATTAAAGATGTACCAGCCACCTAGGCGGGCATCTTCACTAAGCTGATTGACGTCAAGGTTCCGCTCTTTAGCGAGAACACTAATTGGTTTTCCGCCAACAGTGACTGTCGACCAGGCCGTAAATTGAGTTTCACCGTGTTCACCTAAGTTGAAACCGGCAACGTTCGTTAATTCAACGTTGAGTTTTTCACCAACGGCACGTTTCATTCGCAATGTGTCCAACGAGGTACCAGTGCCGAAGACTTGTTTTTTAGGTAAACCAGTCAAATCTTGTAAGTATGTGGTGATAACGTCACATGGGTTTGTAATATCAATGATAATACCATTAAAACCAGATGCTTTAATCTTAGGACCAACTTCTTCGACAATTTTACTAGTTACACGTAATTCGGCCAAACGATCACCAGCGTGGTCATAAAGCGCTGTAATATCGCCGGCACTAAAAATAATAACGTCAGTATCTTGTAATTGTGCGTAGTCCTGAATCGCTACATTAGTGTGCGTTGTTAATTGTCCTTGGGCATCCTGTAAGTCTAGTTGTTCTGCCTTTGCGATCTTATCTGACTTATCAAATAAGGTTAAATCGTCCGCAATCCCCTTAGTAACAATTGTGTAACCAACTTCACGACCAACGTGGCCAAGACCAATAACTGCCATTTTTCGCATAAAAAAGCCTCCCTAATAGCTTGCTAAGTTTGATATAAATCTAGTTTAGTTTGGAAAATATTTTATATTCCTAATTAAGTATACACAATTCTAAGAATTAGTAAAAAAATTGCAAGACTATTTTAATATTAATCACTATTAAGCGTAACTGACTGGTGTTTTTTATCTTGCCGGAGTTCGTGGGTATCATGCAGGAGTAAACCGAAATTAATTAACTCAAAAATTGCGGTCATGGCAAAAACACCGCGATAATCACTAACGCTGGAAATAACTGCACCGAGCATTGGTCCAGAAACACTGCCTAACGCTTGAAAGGATTGATTCCAGCTAAATAAACGACCAAAGGCTTTGCTAGGAATATAAAGGGTCATGATTGCCTGAACGGCTGGTAATAGCGCGGCATCAGAAACCCCAACTAATAGGCGTAAGGCACCAAATTGCCAGATGTTACGAACAAAACTCATTGGTATAAAGCAGGCGGTAGCAAATAGCAAGCCAAAAAGGAGAACGTGTTCTGGCCCAACGTGATCGCTTAGTTTGCCTAACAATGGCGCGGCAAATAAGGTTACAACGCCTGGTAAGGCGGCAACAACGCCACTAATAAGCGCAATTGGGCCGTGGTGATGCAATAATTCGCCAACAAATAAGCTGACAATTGGGGTAACTGACATATTGGCCGCTTGAATAATTAAAGTGGTGATAAACATTCCGGTAATTAATTTTGGATAACGTAGTTCACGGAAAACCTGGCGTGTTGGGGTTAAATCCCCTTTAGCTAAAGGACTAAATTTTTCGTGAACAAAAAATAGTGTCATTAAAAAGACGATAAACATTAATGCACCAGTGACGTAAAAGGTGCTACGATAGCCTGCAATGCCGGCCAAAACGCCCCCTAGTAAGGGGCCAAGCAAAGTGCCAACAACGTTTCCAGTGGCCAAAGTGCCCATTGCCTGGCCACTTTTTTCCCGAGGGACCGCGGCAGCAATAATCGCGTTGGCGTTATTAATGTAGCCGGAGAAACCGCCCTGTAAGGCACGTAAAATAATTAAGACTGTAATATTAGGTACGAAACCACAAGCAGTAATCGTAAAGGTCATTCCCAGTGCTGCTCTCAAGCACATGATTTTGCGGCCATGTTCGTCGGCTAACTTTCCCCAAAATGGTGAGACAATTGCCTTTACGAGAAAAGTAATTGCAAAGGCTGTGCCACTGTAAAGATTAAGTTGCCATTTATTGAAATTACCTAATGTTTGTATGAAAAGTGGTAAAAAGGGCATTGTCATTGAAAAACCCATTCCGGTCATAAAGTTGCCAAACCAAAGAAAGGTTAAGTTTTGCCGCCAAGAAGGCTTTTGCTCTTTAATAGATTGATTGATCATCGCAAATGCCCCCTAAAAATTAATCGATTGCTTCAAGTTATACTCAGTTTACAATTTATATTTAATTAAACCAATTCTATAAATACCATTTAATGATAGAAAAATTAAAAGTGGGCCAAAAGATTGCTTTATCCGTAAATTCTAGCCAATTAGTGCTTGTTAGCCAGACGGATTGCGATTTTTTGTGTCCACTTCTTTTTCAAATGAGTATCGATCAAGGATTAATAGCGACCAGAAGTCGTCTTAATTGCTACTTAATTTTCTTGTAACTTTGTCGTTTTTGGCTCCGCCGATTTATCAGTATTTAATTTATTGCGCCAATAAGTCGAAAGAATTGAGCCAGAAATATTATGCCAGATACTGAAAATGGTTGAAGGGATAGCGGCTGCTGGATGGAAGTACTTCATTGCCAGCGTTGCCCCTAAGGCAGAATCTTGTGCATACCAACTTCAAAAGTAATTGCTTTTCTCTGAGGATCATTTAAGCGGATGAGCTTAGAGAATAAGAAGCCAAGCCCGTAGCCGGAAAGGTTATGTAAGATTACAACTGGGATAACCAAGGCAGTTTCTGCGGTAAATAAGTGAGCTTGGTTGGCTGCAAAAACGGAAGCAACAATTAATAAAATAGCAGTTTGGGAAACCAATGGTAAGATGCGATTAACGGTCTCGATCCTTTTACCGAAAATAGTGTGAACCAAAACGCCTAAGAAAATTGGTAGTAAAACAATTCGAATAGCGCCAAGGAAAAGTGAAGTAGCAGGGACGGTCACCCAATTACCAGCGTAAAGAAGTAAAAGTGTTGGTAACATTATTGGCGCTAGCAATGTTGATAACATGCCAATCGAAACATCTAAGGCAACATCGCCACCAGCAAGGTAGGCCATAACGTTTGATGACGTTCCACTTGGACAAGAACCAACAAGGATAACACCGACGGCAGTTGGTCCGTTAAGGTGAAAAATTAGGCAGAGTAGGTAGGCAATGCCGGGCATGATGACGTAGTGGGCAACTGTACCGGCGAAGACAGGCCACGGATGCCGAAATATTCTAGCAAAGTCCTTACGCGTTAACGTTAGGCCCATTCCAAATAGGACGATACCTAATAATAGCGATGTGTGCGGTGCGATTGCGACTCCAATACTAGGAACAAAGAAACTAAACGCGGCCACAGCTACGACTAGCCAGGTAAACCACTTACTCACCCAATTACCAACCATTTCAGCATGTTTCATATACATCTTCCTTTCGTAATTCAAGTCATTAATTTTTTGTTATTTTGATATTAAAAATAGAATTTAAAATGGTCGCAAAGTTCAACTAATAATGAACACCTAATGAAATTCGGGCGTAACGACTCATCTTTGCAACTGTCCACGCTGGGTACCAGACAAGGTTGATTTTGACCTTTTTAACCTCTGGAATAATAGAAAGGGCGTTATCAATCATTTGCTCAAGGATATCCGAGATTGGACAGCCCATTGTTGTTAACGTCATCGTGACGGCACATTCGCCATCTTCGGTCATACTCAGACCGTAAATCAGGCCAAGATTGACAATATCACAACCTAATTCAGGATCAATGACAGTTTCTAAAGCGTCTAACATGCGGTCTTTTAGGTTATCTGCAGTATTTGTTTCTGTCATTAGCACGGGCCTCCTACAATTAAAGATTTAAGTCTAATTAGAGCTTATTCTGACGAGCTTGTTCTTCAAGGGCAATGATCTCACTTGGATCCTTCATAACGCCACCAGTGTTGGCCGAGGTTACTAGGGCCGTGTAACGAGCCAGGTAGCCGGTGGTAACTTTAGGTTTAAAGGGTTTTAATTCCTTTTGGCGGTTGTGTAGTTCAGCAGCGGAAACGGCAACGTTTAGCGTTCGGTTTTTTAGATCAATCGTGATTTGATCGCCGTCATGGATTAGCGCAATTTCACCGCCTTCAGCGGCCTCAGGTGAAACGTGACCAACGCAAATTCCGTGAGTAGCACCGGAGAAACGACCATCAGTAATCAGGGCAACATCGCGACCAAGTCCGCGCCCGACTAAATCAGAAGTTGGGTTTAGCATTTCTGGCATGCCGGGACCACCTTTGGGACCTTCGTAACGGATAACAACGACGTCACCCTTTTTTACGGTACCATCATCGATGCCATTAACCGCATCATCGTGGGAATCAAAGCAGACTGCTGTTCCGGTAAATTCGTGAATATCGGGATCAACACCACCAACTTTGATTACGGAACCATCTTTAGCAATGTTACCGTAAAGTACAGATAGACCACCTTCGCTAGAATATGGATTGCTTAAGGGATGGATAACCTCTTCATTTTTAGTGTAGGCACCAGCAACGTTTTCCCGGATTGTTTTACCAGTGACGGTTTGCCGATCTGGGTGTAAAATGCCACCTTTTTCGATTAATTCATTCAGAATTACCGGAATTCCCCCAGCGTTGTGTACGTCTTCCATAGTCCAAGAAGATGATGGGGCAATTTTGGCCAGGAATGGTGTCTTTTCAGCAATGGCGTTGACGTCACGTTCGCTATATTTAACGCCGGCTTCGTGTGCAATCGCTAATGTATGTAAAACAGTATTGGTTGATCCGCCCATGGCCATGTCAAGTGCGATACAATCATCGAAGGCTTCTTTGGTCATAATATCCCGTGGCTTGACGTTATTTTTCACTAATGTCATGAGCTGTTTAGCAGCTGCGCGAATCAAGTCCCGCCGTTGCTCGGAAACGGCGAGTGCAGTGCCGTTATAAGGTAATGCCATCCCCATCGCTTCCATCAGGCAATTCATTGAATTAGCGGTGAACATTCCGGCGCAAGAACCACAGCCTGGACAGGCGTTTTGCTCGAGTTGAAGGAAGTCATCCTTGTTTAATTTGCCTGATTTAAAAGCACCCACGGCCTCGAACATATTTGAAAGGGTAACAGCGTGTCCATTTGGATCAAGGCCTGCCTTCATTGGACCACCAGAACAGAAAATGGCTGGCACATTGGTACGGGCGGCGGCCATTAACATGCCAGGACTGATTTTGTCACAGTTTGGCATGTATAAGACACCATCAAACCAATGGGCGTTAATAACTGTTTCGGCTGAATCGGCAATGATCTCACGACTTGGTAACGAATAGCGCATGCCAATGTGGCCCATGGCAATCCCATCATCAACCCCGATGGTATTAAACTCAAACGGAATACCGCCGGCCTCGCGAATGGCCTTTTTAGCAATTTCGGCTAATTCACGTAAATGAATGTGTCCTGGAACGATTTCAATATATGAATTGCAAATAGCAATAAAGGGCTTTTTCATGTCGTCAGTGTTCTTAACCCGACCAGTTGCGTACAGTAAACTACGACCAGGGGCACGATCAGCACCGACTTTAATTTCGTCACTACGCTTCTGCATGTCTTTACCAGTGACTGTGAAATTTAAGGTGTCGCTCATAGATAACCATCTCCTGAAGATTAGATTTTATTCGTTTAGATTAAAATTTGTGGTGCGAATGATTAGAAGACTATCACTTATAAAATGTTTGTCAACTTTGTTTTATTAGAAATAGTTTTAAAAACAGCTTGACATAGGTAACTAATGCATGATAAATTTATTTTAACTTTTAATGCTAATCTAATTTAAATGCTTTGACGAGGAAGAGTAGTGATTTCCAGTAGATAAACAGAGAGCTCTGTAAGCTGAGAGGGGCAGTACTGGAAGTGACGAAAGTAACCTTTGAGCTATCTGCTGAATGAAGTAGGCGGGATTGGGAGTGCCCATTATCGCACCAACGCATCAATAATTAGAAGAATGAGCTTGCTCGTTTGCCTTCTGGTTTATCGGTTTTATAAAGAAGTCACATTCTGCTTTTAATTATATGTGCGCGGCAGAGGCATTTGCGGAGACGCAAATGTAAAACAAGAGGTGGTAACACGCGAAAGCGTCCTTGTGGTCTTATCTAAGATCACAGTGGGCGCTTTTTTTGTTGGCGTAAGCTCTCTGAATTAGATTGTCCTTTGACAATTGAATAGAAGAAGGCACTTATAAACTTACAAAAAGATTACAGCCATGCACGTTTCGAGTGCGCGAAGTTCGCGCTAGGAGGTTAAAAATATGAAAACAGCATTTGAATTAGTTACTTGTACCCACTGTGAACAGAAAGTTCCAACTGGTGTCTACTGTAGTAATTGTGGTAAACAGCTTTTCACCATTCAAGGGCAGGTTAATATCACAACAAGTTTTTGCGTTAACTGTGGCGCGCTAACCCCGGCAACTAAGTACTGTAGTATTTGTGGTTACGAAAAGGATTACGACCATTACTTCTAAAGTATTAGCGAATACCTGGAACTAAATTGTACTAGTAACCATTTTGACTGATTTAGCACGAATGTATTTGAAAGGACATAGATCTGTATGACCTTTTAACTACCTGCAAGAATAAACAAAAACAAAAATAAGTAAAAAAGTAATTGACATTCATGATTACTACAAGTATATTAATAACCAAGCAAATGTGTTGATTTATTTCAGCACCATAAATAATCATGTTGACGGGAAAGAGTATTTCGATGTTCTGCCTTAAAGCGAGTTTCAGTAGGTGAAAGGAAACAAGCAGACGTCTTAAGAAAATCCTCCCCGAGTGATGAACCGAAATTTAAGTAAGTTTATTGGCTGCCACCATTATCCCGCTAGCGTATCGCAATTATTTTTATTGCTGCACGTGAAGAGGTAGTACCAGTAATGGTGCTATGAATAGAGGTGGTAACACGCAAATAAGCGTCCTTCAAGATTTTAAATATCTTGGCGGGCGCTTTTTATTTTTCCCAAATGAGTTAAAAATTATTTTAAAAAGGTGTTGACAACCACAAAAACTAATGTATAGTGAATAACATAATTTCTAATAGAATTTTAATCAATTGTTTTAGGAGGTGAGTGGATGTTAGAAAAAGAAACACAGAGCAATGTTCAACAACAAACTGGCGCGACAGTTTTACTTACGGCTTTGAAAAAGCAAAATGTTAATCTGTTGTTTGGTTATCCTGGTGGGGCTGTTCTTCCACTTTACGATGCGTTGTACCAAATGAAATTTCAAAATATCTTGGTTCGACACGAGCAGGGCGCAGTTCATGCGGCTGAAGGTTATGCGAAAGTAACCGGAAAACCAGGCGTTGTCTTTGTTACTAGCGGACCAGGTGCAACTAACGCAATGACTGGCCTAGCTAACGCAATGTCAGATTCAACGCCAATTGTTGTCTTTACTGGCCAAGTTGGAGTTGGTGCCATTGGAACGGATGCCTTTCAAGAAGCAGATGTACTGAGTATGACGGCGCCCGTTACCAAAAATAATTATCAAGTACGGCGTGTTGCCGATTTACCCCGAATTGTTGCTGAGGCGTTTCGCGTAGCAACAACTGGGCGGAAAGGGCCAGTCGTTGTTGACCTTCCCAAGAGTGTTACACAAGAACAAGTAACGGAGCTTACCGATGATCAAGTTCATTTAACCAGTTATCAGGCAAAGCGGCCATTGGATCAAGCTGCAATGGACGAAATGCTACTTGCTTTACGGCAAGCAAGTAAACCAGTCATCCTTGCCGGTGGTGGTATTGGGGCCGCCCAAGCGAGTACCGAATTGCGAAAATTCAGTAAAGATTTTCAGTTGCCAGTTGTTGCTAGTTTATTAGGATTAGGTGATATGCCAACTGATGAACCACTATTTTTAGGAATGGGTGGCATGCATGGCACTTATACCGCTAATATGGCACTCACCGAATGTGATTTTCTTCTATGTATTGGTGCTCGGTTTGATGATCGCTTAGCAACGGCGCCAAAACAGTTTGCACCAAATGCTAAGATTGCGCACATTGATATTGACCCGGCCGAACTTGGTAAAGTGATTGCGGCGGATTATCCGATTGTGGCCGATGCAAAGGTGGCCTTAGAGTACTGCCTGGCACAACCAATGAAGCCAGCGCACGATCAAACTTGGCTACAACTTTTACAGCAAAGAAAGGCCGCTCATCCCTACAGTTATCAAGAAAGTAGTACTGAATTAAAACCCCAACGAGTGATTGAATTAGTTGGTCGTTTAACCAAAGGTGATGCTACGGTGGTGACCGACGTTGGGCAACATCAAATGTGGACCGCCCAGTTTTACCCCTTTAGCCGACCACAACAATTAATTACTAGTGGTGGTTTAGGAACAATGGGTTTTGGTTTACCAGCCGCGATTGGTGCTGCCTTTGCCACTCCAGATAAAACCGTTGTCTTATTCGTGGGCGATGGGGGGCTACAGATGACTAGTGAAGAATTAGATGTTTTAGCAGCTTACGATCTCAACGTTAAAGTTATTTTGTTAAACAACGGGACGCTTGGAATGGTTCGTCAATGGCAAGATTTATTTTACGAAAAACGCCGTTCCCAAACGGTCTTTGATCACCAACCGGATTTCATGAAGCTTGCTGCCGCGTACGGACTTCGTCATTTAAAGGTAACTTCGCCAGTAACAGTAGCGGCCGAGTTAGAACGAGCCTTTAGTTCGCCACACGCAATGCTGATTGAGGCCGATATTCCAGCACTAGAACAAGTTTTCCCGATGATTGCGCCAGGGAAATCTAACGATCAAATGATTGGGGTGAAGTAAATGCGGCGGGTACTTACTTGTATGATGACTAATAATCCAGGGGTTTTAAATCGTTTTACTGGTGCGCTTAATCGTCGCCAGGTCAACATTGATAGTATTTCAATTAGTCCAGTAGTTGATCCGGCCGTTTCACGAGTAACAATGGCCGTTTATTTAGCCGATAAGGCCGCCAGTACGCAGTTACTTCGCCAATTAGAGAAACAAGTTGATGTTTTTGAAGTTAAAGATATCACCGATGTTCCGCACATTGAACGAGAATTGGTTTTAATCAAGATCAGTGCACTACCTGAAAAGCGGGCGGAGTTACTGGCAATGATTCAACCATTTCGGGCTGCTATTGTGGATGTTTCATCAGTAGACGTGGTGGTGCAAATCACGGGGACACGTTCTAAGGTTGCGGCATTGCTTCGCGTAGTGAAACCATATGGTATTTTAAAATTAGTTCGAACAGGGGTTGCAGGTTTTCCCCGGGCAGAAAGCACTTCTGATTAATCCCCAAAAAATCTGGTTAAAAGTGGTATCACATTTCCTTTTCTTTTTATCTATATAATAGGAAGAAAAGTGAAATTTGTTATAAATAGATTGGTTTGGTTACTGAATTGACAAGAAAAATGGAGGTTTTTTATATGACAGTAGAAATGTTATACGACAAAGACGTTACAACGAATTACATGGCTGGCCAAACGGTTGCATTTATGGGCTATGGCTCACAAGGTCACGCCCAAGCAAACAACTTACGGGATTCTGGTGTCGACGTTATTGTAGGTGTTCGGCAAGGTAAATCATTTGATAAGGCTAAAAAGGATGGTTTTCCAACTTATTCAGTTGCCGAAGCCGCTAAAAAGGCCGACTGGGTTCAGATGCTAACACCTGATGAAGTCATGTCGGACGTTTATAAGGAAGAGGTTGCGCCCTACCTTGAGGCCGGTAACACACTTGGTTTCTCACATGGCTTTAACGTTTATTATAAAGAAATTGTACCACCTGCAGACGTTGACGTTGTTATCATGGCGCCTAAAGGACCAGGTAACTTATGCCGTCGTACATATATGGAAGGTTTTGGTGTTCCCGCACTTTATGGTTACTACCAAGATGCTTCTGGACACGCCGAAGATAAGGCTAAAGAATTTGCTAAGGCTAACGGCGCCGCTCGTGCTGGACTTTTGAAAACAACCTTCAAAGAAGAAACCGATGAAGATTTATTCGGTGAACAAAATGTCTTAATGGGCGGGGTTACTTCATTGATCGAAACTGGTTTTGAAGTTTTAACTGAAGCCGGTTATTCACCACAATTGGCCTATTTTGAAGTTGAACACGAAATGAAGTTAATCTGTGACCTGATTTATGAAGGTGGCTTCAATAAGATGTATCGTGATTGTTCAAATACATCTGAATATGGTTCATACGTTGTCGGACCAAAAGTCATCGGCAAAGAATCAAAGCAGGCTATGAAGGATGCTCCTAAAGAAATCCAAAACGGTAAGTTTGCTAAAGACTTTATGGCTGATTACCGCGCCGGTTTCCCAGAATTGTACAGATTACGCGAACGTTCTGAGAATTCACAATTATCCCAAGTTGGTGAAGAGCTACGTGCCCGGATGCCATTCGTTAAGGAAGCTGATAAATACAGTAACTAAAAGATCTTTTATGATAAGTAGGTAAGTGAGCTCTAGCGGAAAGGACGAGATTGAAATAAAGCCTTGAAGGCGAGTAAACGTTCATTCCCTAACTAAAAAATGGTTGCGGAATGATTGTTAAACTCACATTCAATAGGTAGATTCTGGATTTGGAATTTACCCTTTATTCAGTCAACTCCTTTTTAATTTGAACGAAAGGATGGTGGCAAAATGGATTTAAAAACGAAGACAGATCAAGCTTTATTGACAAAAGAGGATGTAGAAAAGGCAAACGAGGTGTTGGCACCAATTATTCGGCACACACCGTTACAGTATGATGTCTATTTATCCCAGAAGTATCATTGTCAAGTTTACCTTAAACGTGAAGATTTACAGGCCGTACGTTCGTTCAAAATCCGTGGCGCCTACTACGCAATTCACGCTACACCGGCAGCTGAACGGGAAAAAGGAGTTGTCTATGCCAGCGCCGGTAACCATGCTCAAGGGGTTGCTTGGACTTGTCATAATATGAAAGTACCAGCAACGATTTTTATGCCAACTACGACACCACAACAAAAAGTTAGCCAAGTTGCCTTTTTTGGTGGCGATGACGTAACGATTAAGTTGGTCGGAGATACTTTTGATGCTTCAGCTGAAGCGGCAGAAAAATTTTGTCAGGAAAAGCAGCAGACCTTTATTGCACCATTTAATGATAAGCGAACGATGGCCGGTCAAGGAACCTTGGCCGTTGAAGTACTTGCCGATGCGGAGCAGCAAAACGTTAATGTTGATTATTTTCTTGCCGCTGTCGGTGGTGGCGGTTTGTTAAGTGGGACTGCGGCTTACATTAAAGCAGTTAGTCCCCGAACCCGAGTTGTTGGCGTTGAACCAGCAGGTGCGGCGTCAATGACCAAGGCTTTGGAAGTGGGCCACCCAGTAACGTTAAATGAACTAGAGAAATTTGTTGATGGCGCGGCCGTTCGTACGGTTGGCGAATTAACCTACGCTAACGTTAAGGCCTACGTTGATGATATGCTGGCTGTGCCAGAGGGCCAAGTTTGCAGTACTATTTTAGATTTATATAGCAAAGAGGCAATTGTTGCTGAGCCGGCTGGAGCCTTAAGCGTTTCTGCCTTGGAACAGTATCAAGATGAGGTTCGCGGAAAAACGGTTGTTTGTGTGATTAGCGGTGGAAATAACGACATTAACCGAATGCAGGAAATTGAGGAACGCTCCTTAATCTTCGAAGGCTACCAGCATTATTTTGTCGTTGATTTTCCTCAACGACCAGGAGCCTTGCGCGAATTTGTTAACGAAATTCTGGGACCAGATGACGATATTACAAAATTTGAGTACACAAAGAAAGTTAACCGCGGTAAAGGGCCAGTTCTAATTGGAGTTCGATTAGGCGATAAAACGACATTACCGGATTTGTTGGATCGACTAACAATGTTCGACCCACATTACATTAACTTAAAGGACAATCAAATGTTGTACACCATGTTGGTTTAATAACAACACTATGTTGAACCTCAAAAGGAGGTGGCCTAATGGGCGAGATCCTTTCGTTTAAGGATGTTTCATTAGAACGCGGTGACCATATTATCTTGAAACACATTGACTGGACAATTCATGAAAAACAGAATTGGGCAATTCTAGGATTAAATGGTGCGGGAAAGACGACTTTATTAAAACTAATCCACGGCGATATCTGGCCAACTAGCGGGCAACTAAAGGTTCTTGGTGGTGTTTTTGGACATACCTCAATTCCAGAATTAAAACGAAAAATTGGTTGGGTAAGTACTGCCCTGCAGGATTGGTTACATCCAGGTGATTTAGTGGAAAGTATTGTTTTGTCAGGAAAATTTGCCAGTATTGGCGTTTACGAACACTATACCGAGGCCGAAATGGATCAGGCCAAGACGATTTTAAATCGTTTGGGTGGCAAACGTCTAATTGGTAAGCCTTACCGTGTCTTATCACAAGGTGAACGCCAACTAGTATTGATAGCCCGTGCCTTAATGGCAAAACCGGAATTACTAATTTTAGATGAACCATGTAATGGTCTAGATTTATTTGCCCGGGAACAACTATTGCAACGGGTGGCATTAATTGCGGCCGAACCGAACAGCCCAGCGTTACTATTCGTTTCACACTATACAGAAGAGTTATTACCGTGCTTTAAAAATCTGCTCTTACTACGAAATGGGGAGATTGTCGAAAAAGGTAGTCGGCAAGAACTTTTAAATGAAGCAACCTTATCAAAATTTTACCGCGAACCGATTCAAACACTAAAACTTGGCAAAGAACGTGTGGCTGTGTACCCTACATAGAAAAAGTGGGGTATTTCTGAAAATTATTCTAAGAGCGCGTTTGAAAATTGTTAACCTTAATTGTAGAAATTAGTTCGTGTTTAGGAAATACCTTTATTAGGATTTTCCTAACTAATTAGTGTGCGTGTTTGAAAAAGCAGCTTCCTGCGGTTGCCATGTTTCAACTTGGCGGTTTTCGCCTTAGTTGAATGGACAACGTATGAAGCATCAAAATTATTAGCGTACTTAGCTAATAATTCTCAGTTGCGGAATAGTAGCTACAACAGCCAAATCACCTTTTTCAAAGTTAATTCGTCTGTTTAGGCTGCGATTCGGACTTCGGTTCATCCTAGTCCGATCGACAACGTCAGTAATCCTCAGAATCTAGGTCGGAAAATGTCCTTATTAGTATTTATCTGATTAATTTGGTGTGAACGTGTTTGAAAAAGCAGATTCCTGCGGTTAGCTACAGCAGTCACTTCGGCCGTTGCACGGCCAAAGCGCCTACTGTAGCTAACCGCAGGAATCTAACCGCTTTTTCAAACACTCCTATTTAGTAGCAGTGTATTCAATTTCAATGAGTGCGTCATCAGGTAAGGCTGCGACTTGGACGGTTGAGCGTGCTGGTAGAAATTTAGCGTCAGTAAAGTAGGTTGCGTATAGATCATTGACAACCGTAAAATCGGCAACGTTGGTCAGAAAAATAGTTGTTTTAACCACGTCAGCGTAATTCATACCGGCTGCAGTCAAAACAGCGCCCATATTGGCCATGATTTGTTTAGTCTGGCTAGTAACATCCGCGCCATTTAAACTGCCGGTTTCTGGTTTTAGGCCAATTTGACCAGAAGCATAAAGTGTTTGATCAACAAGAACGGCTTGTGAATAAGGGCCAAGCGCGGCTGGGGCAGTGCTAGTAGCGATAACTTTTTTCATTTGAAAGACTTCCTTTAGTTAGTGTGAATTAGTTTAATTAGCGCTAATTCTATATTAGAATTAGATTAAAGTAAATGATAAATTAAACTAGCCAAAAATTAATTTACTAATTAGTACATTTAATAACTATCTTATTCAAAATAAAATGAAAAACATTATAAAATTTAAAATATTAGATATTATGTGACTATAGCAGTAATGTTAACGCATAATTAAACAAGAATAGCTAAGATTGAGTTTGACAAAAACCAAAGTTATTACTAAACTATACATTAAAATTAGCTTACAAAAACCATTGATTTTTTAATTTAGTATTTATTGAAGGGAGTTTTACATATGTCAGTTAGTGCAGCAGATGTTGATTTTAATAATTTAGGGTTCACCTACATGAATTTACCTTATCGTTTTCGTGCGTATTATAAGGATGGTAAGTGGCAAAATGAAGGCTTAACGGATGATCCAGATTTGCATATCAATGAAGGTTCAACCATTTTACATTACGGTCAAGGTGTTTTTGAAGGTTTAAAGGCTTACCGGACAAAAGATGGTGAAGTTAATTTATTCCGTCCAGAACAGAATGCTAAACGAATGACACATTCATGTGAACGCCTTTTAATGCCCGAATATCCAGTTGATAAATTTGTCGACGCTGTTAAACAAACGGTTGTCGCAAATAAAGACTTTGTGCCACCATACGGTAACGGTGCAACTTTGTACTTGCGTCCTTATATGGTTGGTGTTGGTGGTAACATTGGTGTTCATCCAGCAGAAGAATACATTTTCTCAATTTTCGCGATGCCAGTTGGGAACTACTTTAAGGGTGGTTTAACACCAACGGCCTTCATCACTTCTGAATATGACCGTGCCGCACATAAAGGTACTGGTGCTAACAAAGTTGGTGGTAACTATGCTGCTAGTTTGTTCCCAGGCCAGTACGCTCACGAGAATGGCTACAGTGATTGTATCTACCTTGATCCAGTTTCACACCGTAAAGTCGAAGAAGTTGGTTCAGCAAACTTCTTTGGTATTACAAAGGATAACGTATTCTTGACACCAAAATCGCCTTCAATCTTGCCTTCAGTTACTAAATACTCCTTGCTCTACTTGGCAAAAGAGCGTTTGGGCTTAGGTACTAAAGAAGGCGACGTCTTCATTGATCAGTTTGATCAGTTTAAGGAAGCTGGAGCCTGTGGAACGGCGGCCGTTATTTCACCAATCGGAAGTATTACTAACGGTGATGACAAGCACGTCTTCTATTCTGAAACTGAAGTTGGACCAGTTACGAAAAAATTATACGATACGTTAACTGGTATCCAGTTTGGTAATGTAGAAGCGCCAGAAGGCTGGATTCAAAAAGTAGAAGTATAATTCAGTTGATTGCTACCTTTGGCTTATTGGTGAGCAGTATTAATTAAGCTAGGTTTTAATTCTAAGTAAGAGGCTAGGACTTTTTGTCCTAGCCTCTTACTGTTTCCGATCATTATTCTAGAACGTGGGCCAAAAGTCTGGGTTCACGTGCCTAACTACGGTTATTGGGTTGGCCCTACGCTTCGCAGTAAACCCAAAGACGACTTTTGGCTCACTCCCTGCGAGAATACAGTAATCCGGTTACTAAAATTTGGGTTAAAAAAATTGGAAAACGGCCGCTAAAAGATGAACTTTGAAATAGTTTGTCCAATCTGGTGCCGGCGGGACTATAATAGACTTAGTAGTGACAGAAAAGAGGTGTGTGTGATGACAGATGAAGGTATAAAGTTTACAACCTTAAGCGATCAGGCCAAACAAACCGCTATTCAGGATTTTATGTCGGCTTACATTGATCAATTTCGCTGGAATAACCTTGAAGTATTTGAGGCCAGTCAAAGTGAAGGCGATATTCCGGCAATTAATAAAATTTTGATGAGTGGTGCGCGTTTCGATAAAAAAGACCTAATGGCTTACCTAACACAGCGCGTCGGCGAACATTTTTCTCGTTTGATGACTAAGCTTGATCAAAGCTATTTGGCAAACGGAACACCAATTGAGCCATGGGAAACGTGGTTTGAAGATCATCGCTTACAGTTGGAGGACGGCCAATAACGTTCATTTAAATTCACGCAGACCTGGACAAGTTGTCCAGGCTTTTTTTGTGTTTGGGATCAGGAATAGTTAAAGGTTTATTTAACCGGAAGAATCCAATACTACGAAATTTTGGAAATTAAAAAAGACGCGCGCTTGAAGTGAACCCTTAAAATTGGACAAATTATTAAGCTGCTTTTTGAACGGCGAGTTCTCGGTATTTTACCGGGGACT
>NZ_RHNQ01000143.1 GCF_003946275.1 Loigolactobacillus backii | reverse complement strand
AATTGAGAAACCAAGTGATACTTCTAAAATCTAAGACAGGTGAAAGATCATGAAAAAGGATATTTTAAATTATTTCCTATTTTGATTATAAATTATATATGACCTGCTATATTTTAATTAATGTCAGGTTATGTACTAGTAGTACGATCTAAAATGCTAACAAGTAATAACTATTTTTGTTTTAATATACGAACATATGAGCCCCGTTGTGATTAATTAATGTAATTAATCGCAGACATAATAAAAACGCCTCACATCTAATTTATTTAAGACATGGGGCGTTTATTCAATGATTTAC
Source organism: Loigolactobacillus backii (assembly GCF_003946275.1). GTDB lineage: Bacteria > Bacillota > Bacilli > Lactobacillales > Lactobacillaceae > Loigolactobacillus > Loigolactobacillus backii. Next base: position 807 of record NZ_RHNQ01000143.1, on the reverse strand, counting down.
ATTACTCAAATAATAAATTGATGCATCCAGCGACTTATCAATATCACTATTCAACAATTTCATTATTGGAGTGTATTCCTTTAGCTTACTTGCTATATTGTCCTTACTGCCTTGATAACATAACGTCTTCAATTCATCTGTATAGTTTTGTAATGCTCTTAAACGTACACGGCTATCAATTAAGACATTGATTAGCTCATATGTATCAAACTGATGTAATGTACCGTACACACCATACGGCTTGTTATGATTAATCATTTTTAATACCCGACAAATCTGACGAATTTACTTTTTTAGGGCTCCCACATCTACCATTAGCAAACTATACGCGTTTTAAATCATTGTCTGTATAACTATAATCGTTAAGATCGTATATGCCTTGAAACATTTCAGCAAAATGTAATAGCGAACGATTCTTGAGGAGATTGTAAACTAGATAAATTCGGGTCTAGAATTTTTGGTGTTGAAAAGTATTTCCATTCCAAAAGTACTAGGCCCTTTTTGATAACAAAAAAAGGCATCTAAGCCTCCCTAGTGCTATGCTTTAAGCAACGAAACTCAAGATAAGCGGGGTAGGAATAGATGTCTCAACTAGATAATACACTTAAATTACTGGGAAACAATTGGTCTAGCTATTCAATCCCTGATTTATCGGTAAATATACTTTGTGAAATTCTCTTGGTTTATTCCTAGACCATTCGCTTAAATTCAGTAATTTTCTTTATATTTGATATTTGTCTTGATGGGTTACGGTTTTCCATTCAGTTTAGAGGGAGTGACGTTTTGAGCGCAGAATTGTTCCCTGGA
>NZ_RHNQ01000142.1 GCF_003946275.1 Loigolactobacillus backii | reverse complement strand
GGGTCTACACTTTCTGGTATTGGTGAATAACTAATACCGGTTTTTTGTCTGTTTTGAAAATCAGAAAAATAAAAAAGGACATCTGTCCTCTTTGTGCTACGATTTAATCGCCAAAACAAATCGAAAAGAGGAAATTCAGATGTCCCTAACTAATTCTATCTTATGCTTATTCGAAATAACAGACCCAAACTTAATTGTCACTGGTATTTCTAAAGAACGGTGTTCCACAAACCAACGTATTCATGTCGTCCATGCAACTTTGTCTTATCAACTTTTAAAGTGCCCACATTGTGGCCATAAAAGCTTAATTAAAAACGGAACTCACATGAGTCACCTGCGTTTAGGAACCTTATCCGGTGGTCGTTACGAAATGCATTTAAAACGTCAAAGATACCAATGTAAAGATTGTTCAAAAACCTGTGGTGCTAAAACTAAGTTGGTTAATCGTAACGAAACTTTCACACACAATATCAAACATCAAGTGATCGTTTTGGCACGCGATATGTTGACGAGTAAAGAAATTGCTAAACTTTGTGGAATTTCGCCAAGCAGTGTTCAACGAATCCTAAATGCCAATATTCACTTAGCCTATCGTGTTAAACATCTCCCAGAGAATCTTTGCTTTGATGAATTTCGTTCCTGTAATCACTGGATGTCCTTTAATTGTTGCGATGCCGTTAGTCATCGCCGAATTGTTACTTTAAAAGATCGGCTAAGTAAAGATATCATTGACTACTTTGAAGCTCGTTTTTCGGTTCAAGAACGTGCCCAAGTTCAATCAGTGACGATTGACATGAATGCTGAATATGGCAGCTTCATTCATCGCTTATTTCCCAATGCGGCCACGATTATCGATCGTTTCCATATTATTCAACTGGCTGGGCGTGCCTTAGATAATGAACGCACGCAGACCATTCGTACTATCCAAGATAAGCATTCACGAATTTATCATATTTTAAAATCTCAATGGCGTTTATTTCATCTTGATGAAATAAAAGTTAATGATTCTAAGGCTGTTTATTTACGCGGAATTAACGAGTATATGACGCAACAAAACGCCATTGATTTAGCTCTAGACGCTTTTCCCAGATTTAGATCTGTGTATCAAACCTATCAAGGTATCT
>NZ_RHNQ01000141.1 GCF_003946275.1 Loigolactobacillus backii | reverse complement strand
AGCAAAGAAATCGAAACAATTGATCAATTGTTGGCTGACCCCTGGGCAGTCAATATTCAAGACATTTGGGAACAAGCGGCATATAATCCAGATCCTGATAAACGCAAACTGTTTGACGCGTTACACACTTACCTCTTAGATAAACACCAAGAGCAAATTATCAATGACAAGCATTTCGTGATTTAACATGAGTGAGCCAAAGAGATACATCATCGTGGCTGGGATAAGCGGCGCTGGTAAAAGCACTTTATATCGCGCGAGACTCGAATTACTTACTCACTCCAAACGATTAAATGCCGATGAAATCCTCCAAAAAATGGGTGGCAATTGGCATAAAAATCGTGACAACTTTAGGGCAATGCGCGAAGAAATAAAACAGCTCCACGCGGCTTTAAATGCTGGGCAGAGTATTCATGTTGAAACAACCTTATCTGGTCAAGAAAAGGCACAATTAAATTTAATCGAGCGGGCTCACCAAAATGGGTTTGAGGTCACGCTTTTATACATGGCGTTAAAAAACAAAAAAGTAGCAATTAATCGGGTTCATGAACGGGTCAAAAAGGTGGGCACGGTGTACCAGATGAAGTTGTTGAAAAACGTTATAGTCAATCAAATCATAATTTAGCAGCAGTCGCATTCAAAGCTGATAATGTCGTGATCTATGATAATAGCCAAAAATTTGTGTCAGTTTACAGACGAGATCATGACCAGGTGATCAAAAATAATTTGCGTAACTTTCTTTGGATAAATCCAAAAATTACCTTTGAAGCCGCCATTTAAAAGCAACTAAATGACTTTGTTAAAAATAATCCAGATTTAAAAATTAGAAATCCCATGAATGATTCAGAAAATAAAAACGATCGGCCTAGTTACTAGGCTGATCGTTTTTGAGCTTATTCGGCTTATGGGAATTAACGTAATCGGCAAATGTGTTTAAAAGCTCTTCGGTTTGTTCAACCGAGAGATTATCAGCTTGAAAGTATTTTTCGAGTAAAGCCCCTTTTTGAATTAATCGGCGAGAACGGGCTTTACGGGCTTGCCGATTTTCGTAGTATTTAGATTTCCGTAATTTAAAATTTTCTCGCTCAATTTTTTGTTTTAAACGCGCTTGTTGCTCAACTAGTTTTTCATATTGATTAGGCATAGTCATTACCACCTAA
>NZ_RHNQ01000140.1 GCF_003946275.1 Loigolactobacillus backii | reverse complement strand
GTTATGCGGTCATTGGCTTACAAGGCGCTAGCTGAAAGTAATAATGAGTATGATCGGCAAAGAGCACTGAATACATTACATCAGATTGAAGAAATAGAAAGGGAGACCAACAATGATTAAAACTAAGATTGTTCATGGCAATAGTGTTGAACAAATGCTTGAAAGAGTTAAGCAACTTGATGAGTCTTTAGGAATAGATTACGAACTGATAGACACCGAGACGGACTTCGTCAAGATTAGTGACAATGAAATATTTTGCATTTAAGAAGTAGTCTTTTTTACCCTCCCAAAAATTCTTTCATACGTTCATCAATGCTTCGCTCGTCCTTGTGGTCATCTAAGTTTAATTTGAGCAAGTCGCTACGTGACTTAGGAGATAGTCCCAATTCAGCGCCTAGTTTAGTTAGATTTTTAACCGCTGAATCGTAAATTTGAGTCATCGGGTTTCACTTGTAGCCCACGAAGTCTCGACCAATTTTTTTACCGGTCTGATCTTGTAACGTCTTATAGATTGCTTGGACTTCACCGTTTTCCTGGATATGTTTATACGCATTGCGATAAATCTCATATTGGGAAGCATATTGCTCTACAAGCCCGCTATCAATGCGCTTAACTGGGGTATTTTCTTCTAAAAAAGGCACTAATCGACGCCAAACGACCTTAGCTTGCCGGCCCAAGTAAGCTGGCGGTGTACGTGATAGTTGCCCGTTGTTGACGTCTTTATCCACTTTTTTCATCACTAATCTCTCCTTTCATTATTTGGTGACCCCCCCTACCTAAAAATTTTAAAAAATTGTTTCTATCACAAAATAACGGTATTGTGTGCGCTCCTCCCGGCCGTTAATGGGGGGGCGGGGGTGATTTTTATTTAGCTCTCAATACATTACGCCTGATCGTTCTATTATTCCTTAGAGCGCAAATTAGACGTGTTTAAATGGACAGTCAGATAATCAGGTGTGCTATCGGTAAACATAATGTTACAGTCCGAATACCCTTTGGCTTTAAGCACTCTGAGCATGGAATAAGCTTGGCCTGGTGTAAATTCAATCAAATCAATGTGTACATCACATAAGTTGTAAATCACCGCTTGCTTAATAATTAGTGGATTGAAGTCAATATTTGAGACAGGTTTTAAGAGACATTCAGAACCGCATTTACCTTCCACAGCTCAAATAAATCATTAATCGTGATTAATAACTTATTTGAACCATGGAAAGCATTAAATCAGGCGGC
>NZ_RHNQ01000014.1 GCF_003946275.1 Loigolactobacillus backii | reverse complement strand
GGGGAAGTATACTCTCCTCACAATTAGAACTATCAATATTTTACGTATCACCTACTTGACTTCTGACCACAAGTCTTTATTGTTCAATTAGGTTTTGTTTCTAATATGTTAATAATACAAGAAGTTGCGCCTAAAAGCCAGACCTTCGCTTGGATTCAAATTGTTATTCGCAAAGTTAAGTAATGATGTTAGAAAAGTGCTGGCCATAGTAAACTGCTAGAGCCATTCTTATTAACAACGCTATTAATAAAAATATTTGTCTAATATTTTTCATTTGTAATGGGGCTGTCATATGCAAGTCATAGGCCTGTAATTTCGGTCAGTTATAGTGGTGGTTGGAGTTAGAAAGTTCATTCTTAGTGAGGGGTACATATTATGACAGCAAAAAAGAATTTAACGAAGGTTATAACGGCTGGTGTGGTTGGAATTGCCGGTGTAACGTTATTGAGCATCCAGACAACAAGTGCTGATGCTGCAACCAAGGGGACCGTTACATATCATGGTGGTGCGACGACTGTTTGGGATAACAACTCAAATGCACCACGGCCCTTACGCTATTTAGTTGAAGGACAATCCGTTAATATTGAAGGCACAAAACAGGCCTTAGGTGAAAAATGGTATAACATCGGTAACGATCAATGGGTACCGGCGAAGTACTTAAAGGCAACTGATGATCAGACTACTGTAACGACAGCGCAGACAGCGGCACAACCAACTGCAGCAACAACGACTAATCAAAAGCAAACAACGACGACAACTGAACAAACAACAACTGCGGCCCAAAAAGTGGTGGCTGCTGCTAAGTCACAGATTGGTGTTCCTTATGTCTGGGACGGTGTAACACCCGGTCAGGGACTAGATTGCTCAGGGTTAACTGCCTACGCCTATAGTCAGGCTGGGGTTCAACTGAATCATTACACGGTTTCTCAGGAAAGCGCCGGCCAGCAAGTTGCGCTTAATCAAATGCAACCTGGTGACCTTGTATTTTGGGGTGGCGTTGGTGCAACCTACCATGTAGGCATTTATATTGGAAATAATCAATATGTTGCTGCACCACAACCAGGACAAAGCGTTGAAATCGAGACAATTTCAAATTACTTTATGCCATCATTTGGTGTCCATGTTTTATAAACTAGGGAGTGTTTGGAAACAATAAGAGGCTAGAATTTTTGTCCCAGTTTCTTAATTTTGTGTACGATGGCCGTTCTTGTGGCAAAGTAGCTGCCCAGTTACTTTTTTAATTTAAATAATCATTTTTCATAAATAGCAAGTTAAACCGGGTTTAATTCTGGGTTTAGCCTGCTATTTTTTGACTTTGTCGTAATACTATTGTAATATAAATGTAATAAATATAATTTTTCTTTTGATTGTAGGTGATATTGTTGGAAACAGAACGACAATTGTTGAAGGAAAAACAACGAAAAATGTTGATTTATTTAGCGGACCTTTATACACAACATGTTGCTGACCACGAAGCAGGAAGCCGGCCGGCCAATTGTGCAATTTGTCATGAAATAAAAGTGGTTCATGAAATTACGACGGATTTGGCTCAAGAATTAAAAAATTCTGAAAAAATCGGCTCAATTAGGCGTAGTCGCCGACCGCGGCAACAACAAAACGTTGGTGTACCAATTTACCGTTTGACGGTCCGTGTGGGGGAAGTTTATTTGGTGCGGGCGGTTAGTTTGGCCGCGGCCATTCAGGTTGTTTTGACGAACAATCAAAAAGTGTTAGCCTACGCGACAATTGATCCAACGCTATACAAGACTATTCCGCTAACGGATTTGCCTGAACGAAATCTGGCTGTTTTTGTGCAAAAGCACCCTGATTTTACCGGAATGATAGGTCGGGTAAGAACGTCGTTAGTGGCATCATAAAAATAATAAATTTATTGGGTGCAGTTACGCCACGATTAGGTAGGAGTAACTGTGCTTTTTTAGTAGGTTAAAAGAAGTATTTCTGAACGTGCTTTGGACTAATGTTCAAAATCTAAACGCTCCCACCACTATTGCGTTGTTTTTGGCAAACGACTAAACTTAAAGTATGAAAGGGAGTGGCAAAATGTCAACTAAACACTCATCGTGTACTGCCATTTTGGTCGGAAAAAAGGCAAGTCTCGATGGTTCAACTATGATTGCCAGAAACGAGGATGGATACGGACCAATCAATCCAAAAAAATTCGTTGTACATGCCGCAAGAGCTTCAAAGGGTGAAGTGTTTACTTCTCCAGAAACTGGGATGGTTGTGCCGTTACCGGCGCACGCTTACCGTTACACAGCAGAGCCTAATTATCGGCCCAACGATGGCTTTTATGAAGAAGCCGGGATTAACGAAAAGAACGTTGCTATGTCCGCAACGGAGACAACTTTTACAAACCCCCGGGTATTAGGTTTTGATCCACTGGTTCTGAATGGGCTTAATGAAGAGGCAATGACGACGCTTGTTTTACCATACATTGACTCGGCCCGCGCTGGTGTTCAACGATTAGGCGATTTAATTGAAAAATACGGAACAGGTGAAAGTAACGGAATTGCTTTTTCTGATCATGATGAGGTTTGGTACATGGAAACAGCAGGTGGGCACCATTGGATTGCCCAACGAATTCCTGATGACGCTTACGCCATTGCCCCTAATCAGATTAATATTCAGGAAATTGATTTTGACCAACCAGAACAGTTTATGTGGTCAACTGATTTGGCTAAATTTGTTGCCGATCATCATTTAAATGCTCATCCAGGGCACTTTAATTATCGGCAAATTTTTGGAACACACACTGAAAGTGATGCCCATTATAATACGCCTCGAGCTTGGTATGGTCAGCGCTTATTTACACCGAGTGTTGAACAAGAGCCAACGAGTCAAGAAATTCCGTTTATCCAACACGCTGACCGTAAATTAGCAGTGGAGGATTTACAGTACTTTTTGAGTTCGCATTATCAAGAAACACCGTATGATCCTTTTGGAAAAGGAACAAAAGAACAGAAAACAACTTTCCGTTCAATTGCGTTAGATCGTAATCAAGTGTCACATATTTTACAGATTCGTAACCATGTGGCGCCGGAGTACGCCGGTATTCAGTGGATAGCGATGGGCTTTTTTGCATACAGCCCGTACGTGCCGTTCTTCACTAACATTAATGATACGCCAGAAAATTATCGCAATACGACTAAAGCGGTTGATTTAGACAATGCTTACTGGCTTTATAAGTCATTGGGCGTCCTAGTTGAACCTCACTATCATGATTTTGTTGAGCAAATTAATGAGTATCGCGATGCTTGCCAAGCGCAAGTACGGAATGCCGTTGAGTTAACTGACCAACAGGCAGCTGAGCTAAGTGGGGCCAAATTAACCGATTATTTAACGCAACAAAATGAGTTAGCGGCAGCTAAAATTACTAAAAACACTAAATTATTAATGGACTCATTAGTCAAGCAATCGTTAAACTTATCACCGATTACTTTTGAGCCAGGCGATAATTTATAGTGCAAGGTAATATTCTGGAGATTTGTTTGTGTAGTTTAATTAAATGAATGAGTTATCTTTAAAAATAGTGGTAGTAAATTTGCGTTACGCTTGCAAATTTACTACCATTATTTTAAAAATCAAAAGCAAACATACGTTCAAAGCAAACGAGGATTATACTAAGTTTTATGGTAAAATTAAAGTAAGCAGGAAGGTAGTTTAATCGTATTTTCCAAACCGATTTAAACGTGTGTGAAAAAGTAGATTACTGTACCCGCCATATTTTGTTTGGCTAATTTTTGCAATGACTGGCGCGCTTAGACAAATTAGCTTGGAAAGCATAATTGTGGGTCCTGTAATTGTATTTGTGGCGTAGAACCCGGGCGCTTTTTCAAACACTTTATGAAAGGAAGTTGACGATGAGCTTACAGTTTGTAATTGGAAAGGCCAGCCAAGACCACCGAAGAGTGATGTTAGCACAGTTGGGTCGGCAGTTAGATGCTGATCCAGAGGGCCATTTTTTTTATTTGATTCCTAACCACATCAAGTTTAGTTCAGAAGTTGCCATTTTAAATGCGTTACAGCAGCGGCAAGCTAAGACTTCAATGGTTTACGCTGAACAAAACGTACAGGTCTTTTCGTTTTCACGGTTGGCTTGGCATTTCATGAAGAACACACCTTATTATCAATTGCCAAGGTTAGATAAGGCTGGATTGAATATGCTGATGTATCAAACTGTTACGCAGCATGCGGCCGAACTAACAATTTTTCGGGGCGAGTTAACGCAGCCAGGTTTCATTGCCCAATTGGTTGATCAGTTAATGAACTTAAAAACTGGCTGTGTTACTAGCGAAGATCTACAAGCAATCGGCGAAAAATTAGATCCTAAGGCAGATATTGCGGCTAAAGTGGCCGATTTAGCGGTAATCTATCAGGCGTTTGATGCAGCGATGGCTGGCCGGTACGTTGCAAATACAGATTTACTCAACGCTTTAAGTGACTATTTGGCCCAGGAAGATTTAAGTCACAGTTATTTTTACATTGAAGGCTTTGCACAATTATCGGCTCAAGAATATCGTTTACTAACAACCTTGTTGACACACGCGGCTAAAGTAACGGTTAGTTTAACCCTTGATCAAGCCTATACTAATGAATTGCCCACTTTAGAAAATCTCTTTTTTCAATCAGGTAAGGTTTACCACCAACTCTATCAAACTGCACGCCGTTTTCATATTCCAATTGCGACGGATTTGCGGGCTCAACAGCCGCGGGTGAGTGCGGGCTTACAACAATTAGAAAATTATTGGATTCAGTCAACCAACGGCGGGAATATTCAAAGTGAAACCCTAACGCAAGCGACCACGCTCCAATTAATGTGTACTGACACTCGGTATGCAGAAGTTATGCGTGTTGCGACTAAAATTCGGCAAATGGTTGCGCTAGAGGGTTACCACTACCGGGATTTTTTGGTGTTAACACGGCATTTAGATGCTTACGAAACAATTTTGGCACCAATTTTTCAAAAGCAGCAAATTCCTTACTTTGATGATTTACAACACAGCATGGTTGATCATCCTTTAGTTGAATTAATTAATGCGCTGTTTGCAGTTAAAGATCATTTTTATCGTTATCAGGATATGATGCGTTTATTAAAAACAGAGCTTTTTTTACCTAAGGTTCAGGGTAAAACAATGGCACTCGAAGATTTTCGGCAGGCCGTTGATTTAACCGAAAATATGGTGTTGAAGTTTGGCTTTACCGGAAAACAATGGTTACGTAAAGACGACTGGCAGTACTACCGCTTTGATGAGCAAGATTTTGGAACCGTCTCGGACCGTGATCAAGTGATAACTAAGCAAGTTAACATTATTCGGAATTTTATTAAGCAAAGTTTACCACCGCTTTTTAAAAAGTTAGATCAGGTTAAAACTGGGAGCCAGGCCGTTGTGGCAATTTATCAATTTTTAGTCAAATGGGGCGTACCTGATCAACTATTAAATTGGCGTGATCAGGCGGTTGAACGTGGTGATTTAACGGCCGCAGCACAACCAGAACAAACTTGGCAAACTTTCTGCAGTATGCTGGATGAATACGTCACAATTTTAGGCGATAGTGATTTTGATAGTGCTAATTTTTTGGCGCTCTTTCAGGCTGGATTTCAGGGCGCCAGTTATTCACAAATTCCATCAACTTTGGATCAGGTGCTAGTTTCGGAAACGGGGATTGTTCAAACTGATGAGCGTAAAGTAATTTTTATGATTGGCGCCACTAATTTGGTCATGCCTGACCGAATAGGTGAAAACCAATTGCTTTCAGACAGTGATCAAGAAAAGCTAACCGCGACACTACCGGCGGAACATTATTTACCAGATGGCGCGTTGGCCCAGATGGCCTTTGAACCGTACCTTAATTATTTAGCGTTTTTGAGCGGGAAAGAGCGGCTTATTTTTACTTACCCTATGACGGGGGATGATGGTGCTTCATTACAGCCGTCGCCATACGTTGAACGAATTCGGCGCTATTTTCATTTAACTTGGCAGTATTGCCCGACGCGCCCGCAGTTGACGGCAAATAAAATTGCAACGTATGTAGGCTCGAAGCGAAGTGCTTTGACTAATTTAATTCAAATCAGTCGAGATGCAATTGCGCAGAAGAAAGAGCTGCCAGTGGCTTGGCTTTACGTTTACCGCCGATTACGTCAAGATCCTAATTATCAACAGCTAACGGCAAAGTTAATGGCCAGTTTGAATTATCGGAATATTCCAGTGCAATTAAAGCCTGACATTGTTACCAGTTTGTATGGTAAATCGATTAATACATCCATTTCAAAGCTCGAGGAATTTTATCAAAATGAATACGCTTATTTTCTAAAGTACGGTTTAAAATTACGTGAGCGTGATGTTTTCGAACTGTCACCGGCTAGTACGGGAGAATTTTACCATATGGCGTTGGATCATTTATTACGTCAAGTACAGGCCGATGGGCGAACGATCGCCGAATTAAAACTAACGGAAATCGATCACTTAGTAGATCATATTTTAAACGAAATGCGCGAGTTGCCTCAATTTCAGATTTTAAATAGTTCTAACCGGATGGCCTATATTGCTCGGCAACTGGCTGGAACGGTTAAACAAATGAGTCATGCGCTGCAACATCAGGGCCAAAAATCACGGATGGCGCCACTACGAACGGAAGTTTTATTTGGCCATGTCGGTAGTAAAGAAGGGCTGAAATCATTAGACTTTAATCTGCCACAGGGACGTGCGGTTCACGTTCGAGGGAAGATTGATCGCATTGATCAATTGGTTGTTGGCCAAGAACGTTATTTAGGAATTGTGGACTATAAATCTAGTGAGCACAAATTTAGTTTCAGCGATGCTTACTATGGACTGGCCTTGCAGATGTTAACCTATTTAGACGCAATGAAAAAGAATGTGGGTCAATTGGCCGATGGTAACGCGGTAAAGCTGGCTGGGGCACTATACATGCATTTACAGAATCCTAAGTTAAAGCTAAAGGATGTACTTAGCAAAGGGTTTGATGATGCATTACTAGCAACCAATAAATATGATGGGATTTTATTAAATGATTTAACGTTACTTGATAATTTGGATCAAGATTTAGCTGATAAAAAGAGTGGCTACTCACAGGTTTACCCGCTTTATAAAAAGGCAAGTGGCGGCTACAGTCCTCACCAAAGTAATCTGGTTACTGAAAGTGAGTTAGAGTTGCTACTTCAGCATAACGAGACGTTAATTAGACAGGCGGCACAGGGTATTTTTAATGGGGATTTAAAATTAAATCCGGTTAAGTGGCCAGATAATCATACTGCCTTACAGTACTCACCGTATAAGTCAATTTTCCAATTTGACGCTATGCTACCGGAAAATAATTATCACCAATTAAATACACTCCAGCCAGAGGATGTTGTGGCTATGTTGGCGGCTGAAAAACGGCAGAGGAAGGAAGACTAAAATGGCAAAAGCAACTTTTACGGCAAGCCAGCAAAGAGCAGTTGTGGCGCAAGGAACTAATATTTTGGTGTCGGCCTCGGCTGGCTCAGGTAAGACAACTGTTTTAGTTGAGCGAGTCATTCAAAAAATATTACACGGTACGAGTATTGATGAGCTATTAGTTGTGACGTTTACTGACGCTGCTGCTACTGAGATGCGCCAGCGAATTCAGACTGCGCTTGAGCAGGCCATTCAGGCAGCCACACCAGGAAAACAGCAACAGGAGTTACGGCATCAATTAACGCTATTATCAGTAGCTAATATTAGTACGTTACACGCCTTTTGTTTACAATTGATTCAGCGCTATTATTACGTTATCGACTTAGATCCTGAATTTCGTTTATTAACCGATGATACAGAGAATTTACTGCTACGCGAAGAAGTTTGGGATGAATTACGGGAAAAGCTTTATGGTGATGGGGCCAATGATTTTACGATGTTAGTTCAAAATTTTTCTAATGATCGCAACGACGATGGTCTAAATGATTTAGTGTTCAGGCTGTTTGATTTTGCTAACGCCAATCCCGATCCAGTTGCCTGGTTAACTCAGTTAGTGACGTCTTACCAAGTATCTGGTTCAAGCTTAACGGCAAGTGAGTTCTTTCAAAAGCAGTTACGCCCATTATTAGAAGCACAATTAACTCAGGCCCAAAATGATTTAGCCAGTGCGCGACAATTAGCGGTGGATGAGTTGGAAAAATTTTCCCCAGTTTTGGCTAGTGATGGTGAAAAAATTCAACAACTACAAACGACATTAGAAGCAGATAATTGGAACACAATTCGGCAAAATCTAGCCAACTTTAAATTTGAGCGGGCGCCAGGGCTGCGTAAGTTGTCCGATGAGGCTAAAGCAACAAAAGAGCAAATATTAGAGTACCGAAAGCAAGTAAAAAAACAAATTAGTCAGTTAGCGGTGGATTATTTTGCCCTTGATGAACAACAGGCTTTGAGTGTTATGCAGGCCGCGGCCAAGTTAATTCAAAGCTTAGTTGCTGTCGTTCGTCAATTTAGTGACGCCTTTACTAAGGAAAAACGGCGACGCCACGTTTTGGATTTTAGCGACTTAGAACACCTTACGTTACAGATTCTTACTGCTGATTCCGAAAGTGGTCAACAAACACGCCAAACATTACAGCAGAAATTTAGTGAAGTATTGGTTGATGAGTATCAGGATATTAATCGACTTCAGGAAACTATTCTGACGACAGTTGCGAAAAATAACCCAGGAAATTTATTTATGGTGGGCGATGTTAAGCAATCTATTTATGCTTTTCGCTTGGCCGATCCAGGCTTATTTTTGGCCAAATATAAGGAATTTACCGATTCGGCGGTGGGTGAACGCATTATTTTGGCCGATAATTTCCGCTCAGTGACTAATGTGACCAATTTTATTAACCTACTTTTTAGTCAACTAATGGATGAACAGGTTGGAGAAATGGCTTACGATGACAGTGCCAAATTAGTTGCCAGCGCAAAGTACCCACCAATGGAACCCCACGCCGAGGTTATGATTTACGAAGCAAAGACTCAAGAGACTCAAGAAGAAACTGCCGAGCCAGTGGATGAAAGTTTTTCAATCGATGATAAAGCACAAGGGCAGATTATGATGGCTGGTCAGCGGATTAAAAAAATAATTGCTGATCATAGCCAAATATATGATCGTCATCTTCATCCAGGTAAACAACGTGATTTAAAGTATCAGGATATTGTGTTACTAACACCGACGCGCAAAAATAACCTTGTTATTACCGAATTATTCAAACAACTGGGAATTCCAGTTGTTGTTAATGATGCACAGAATTATTTTCAAACGACTGAAATTCAGATTATGATGGCTTTACTAAGTGTGATTGATAATCCGTATCAGGATATTCCGCTGGTAAGTGTATTACGTTCGCCAATTGTTGGCTTGGATGAAAACGAATTGGCCTTCTTACGGATAACTAAGCGAACAGGTGATTATTATGCGGCAGTGGTTAGATTTCACCAGAATTTTACTACTGGTAATGAGTTTCAACAAAAATTGGCCCAGAAAATTGATCGTTTTTTAGGCCAGCTTGATGAATTTAGAACTTTAGCGCGCCAAAATCAATTAGTGACGTTGATTTGGACTATTTATCAAGAAACTGGGTTTCTTGATTACGTTGGTGGCATGCCTGCAGGAGCTCAGCGGCAGGCCAATCTTCACGCTCTTTATGAACGGGCGCACGCTTATGAAGCAAGCAGCTTTAAAGGCCTTTTTCAGTTTGTACGTTTTATCGAAAAGATGCAGGAAAAGAATAAGGATCTGGCTGAGGCACCAACCCAAACAACGGAGAACGCTGTGTCTGTAATGACAATTCATGGTAGTAAAGGGCTTGAATTTCCCGTTGTTTTCTTGATGGATGCCAACCATGAATTTAATCAGACTAGTTTAAGGCAGGACTATATACTAGATGATCGTGCGGGGATTGGGATTACCTATTTGGAGCCTGAGCAGCGAATTAAAATTCCAACTCCGCAACAAGTAGTTATCAAGGCACAGGTTAAAAAACGACAGGCGGCCGAGGAAATGCGGCTATTATACGTTGCTTTAACACGTGCTGAGCAGCAACTCTATATTGTAGGCTCTTACCCCGATCAAAAGACGGCTGTAAAAAAATGGCAGGCAGCGCTACAAAGTGAACATCTAGTTTTGAATGAAACCACTAGAAGTAACGTGACTAATTTTATGGATTGGATTGGGATGTGCTTAATCCGGCACCCGCAATTTGATCAGGAATTGTTAACACAGAATAGTGATTTTTCCGGCCTGGCACTTGATAAAACGGAGTTCAAAATAACTTTTGCCAATAAGCAGCAAGTGTTGCCAACTGATCCGCTACAGGCAACGACTGAAGCGGCGACGACTTGGTTAGATGAAACAACGGCAAAAACAACACAGCCAGAAGGTTCCGTTGAGCGGCAGGCCCAGATTGAGCAAGTTCTAAATCTAAACTATCCCGATGTAACGGCCACCCAAACAACGGCCTATCAATCGGTATCCGAAGTGAAGCGGTTATTTGATGACCCCGATAATAGTGAAATGAATCCTTTGCAACTGAATGGTGCGCCAAAAGGACAGCATCGTTTCGTTAATCATGATTTTATGGTGCCCAAATTTATGCAGACAGTTACGGCACCAACGCCAGCAGAAATTGGGAGTGCAACTCATTTAGTGTTACAAGAACTAGATTTACACGTACCACCCACGGATGAAATAATTGGAGAAACGTTGACGCGTTTAGTCGAAGCGGGTATCTTGACGGATGCCGTGGCAAAAAAGGTTAATGTTTCCAATTTAATTAATTTTTTTGCTAGTTCGTTAGGAAAATTACTATTGGCGAACCCTGATCAAGTGACGCGTGAAGCACCGTTTTCCATGTTATTACCGGCCAAACAATTATTTACGGACTTTAACCAGCAAAATGATGCTCCGGTATTAATTCATGGGATTATGGATGGTTATCTAGTCCTTTCTGACCAAGTAATTTTGTTTGATTACAAAACCGATCGGGTTGCTAAAAACAAACCAGATGCCGGAATTCAAGCAATTAAGCAACGATATTCGGGGCAATTAAACCTTTATGCTGCGGCACTTGGTCAAATTTTGAAGCGTCCAGTAACTGCTAAGTACCTTTATTTATTGGCGGTTGGCAAGCTTGTGGCAGTTAATTAGCTTTTAAAAGGTTAGTGGTTGGAATTTTATTCATTAAAAGCTGTTTAAAACAGCAAAAAGGGATGGGGTAAAATTTATTTTTACCCCATCCCTTTTTTTCTGTTTACTGTAATTTGATGGTTATTGTACCAATTGATTTATGAGTGCTAGGATTATTTCCTTCATAATTAACCGCTGCCTTATCGTCTTTTAGCTCGATACTAGCAACAGCCGTTACCGTTTTTCCGGGCTCAACTGCTGTCGTGGCTTGTTGTGCCGCAGTGCTATAATTTGAGTTACTTGAAATATACGAACTAGCCGGTGTGCCAGTGCTTAAGTCAACACCATTTTGCTGAAAAACACCATATTTGTTTAGATCAGTTTGTGGTGTAGTAGCCGTTTTATGTTTGTTATGGTAAGTGTAGTTGAAGAGGACAACCTTACCATTACTATCGTCAGAGACAATTTGAATTTTAGTAAAGGTAATTCGGAAACCCTTAGTATTAATAATATTGCCCGAGGCATAGGTATTATTTTCGGCCTGATAGTTTAAAGAATTTTGTAAAGAATCAGGAATTTCGTTATTAAAATCAGTTTTAGCGATATCATGAGCCTCGGTGTTAAGCTTTGTGAAGCTAGTTGAGTAACTATTATTATTACTTGAGCCAACGGAACTGACAAGCGTCAAAATTGTTTTGGCATAGTGCTGCAAGCTTTTTGTCAGTTTAGGGTTATTTTGATTGGCACGAAGTTCTTTTTGGATCTTTTGTACTTTTTGCTTAGTTGATGTCAAACTAGCAGATAATTTTTGGTTAGAACTATCAGTTTGTTGGTTAATCAAATTAACTGGTTTCATAGCCGCATCAGTCAGGGCAACGTATTTTTGCTGGAGCTGAAAATTAGATAAATGCTGCTTGGACGCAAGGCTTGTTGACTCGGCCTTTGTCTGGTTTTTTTGACTTTGTTTGCCACAACCACCTAAAAGTAATCCCATACTTAGAACGGCTGTCAGTAATGTTAATGATTTCCGCATATTCTTCTTACCCCAATTCATTCTAATGTTTCTTCTAGTATAACATCTCTGGGGATGGTCTTGAAATAGTGACAAAAATTTAATGACTAGCATGTTATGATTAACTCAAAAGGTAGTGATTATATTGGAAAATGACGAAGAAACAGTACAACGATTTCAACGTGTTCTAATCGTAAATAACGCCGTCCAACAATTACGAGCAGGGGAGTACGCTCAACTTGATACAAATTCATCAGCGGCGGAATATTCACAAATTATTACTGATTTTTACCATAACGAAAACGTTGTGCCAATCTATTTATTGAAACGTGCCGACACAAAACAAAGTGGTGAAGAAGTGGTAGATGACCGTTATTTTCAGGCGTTGGTTCAATTTTTTCTACACGGCATCCGCTTAACTGGCATTGATGATCCGGAATTGGCCGGCCGAACCGCTTCTGAATTAGATCGAGCAACATTGACCAAAATTCTGGCGTTTCCAATACCAGTGACCCAATTTACTGGTATAAAAAGTGACCATATGGTGCAAGTACTACGAACCTTAATTAAACAAGGTAAAATTTAGTGAAGGGGTGACCTGATGATGAGGAGAAAAACTTTTTGGGGTAGTTTTTTGGCAGGTATTTTAATTGTTACCAGCATACCAGTGTTTGCTTACCCTAAAGCACGAAAAAATCGGCACCAGCGTAGTGATGTTATTCTGATTCCAGGTCATCCGGCTACTGCTCACGGGAGGGAAACACCAACTTTACGGGTTGTTTTAGATCAGGCAGTCCAGCTGTACCGTCAGGGGCTTGCTTCATACGTCTTGGTGTCTGGTGGGGCAATCCACAATCAATTCGTTGAGGCCGACGTCATGGCTCAGGGATTGATCGCACGTGGTATACCGCAAGCAGCAATTATTCGCGAGCGGCAAGCCAGCAACACTGCTGAGAATTTTTCTTTTTCGTTGAAATTATTGCGCCAGTTTCAACTGCAACGTTGTCTGATCGTGACCGTACCTTGGCATAATCGGAAGGCGAGTTTTTATGCTAATAAATATGGTATTAAGCATACGCTAAGTCCGGCTCCTTACCCGAAGGAAATGACGTATCAAGATCGATTACGACATTTTGGTCAAACTTATGCTAAAATGCTTTGGCAAATACCGTTAGCATAGCAAAGACAACAAAATAGGTTCAAGACAAAAGTGTGCTTTTGTCCTGAACCCTTATGGTTGTGTGCTGAAGTTAAGTTAGTTTAATTTTTAAATGCTCGTGTCCGCGTTTAGTTAATTGGTTGTCCTTTACGAAGCCAAGGTTTTGAGCACTACGGTGAATGCAGGAACGGAAAGTGTTGTGCTGAATACTTTTCGGATCAAATTCGTTATTTTGAATGGTCTGGAGATGCTTTTGTAAGTCAGTTTGTTGTGACATTATCGTGGCTCCCTTCCTGATGTGTGTAAACTCAGCATAACAAGTACGATTTACAAAAGCAATTTATAAGCAATAGGACAATAATTGTAGGGCTAAACAAGAGGTGAAAAGTCAGTTTTTGAGTTTACTGTGTGACGTAAGCTAATCTAATCGCACTTCCGTTAGGCACGTGAACCCCGACTTTTGGTGCATGTTCTAGAGTAATGCGCGGAAATAGTAAGCGGCTAGGACTTTTGCTCCAGCCTCACCTCAATAAAGCGGCCTTAGCATCCAGAATTAAACGTAATTTAGGAGACTAATTTAAAAATACAGTCTAAAAATAACAGGCATAAAAAGGGAG
This sequence comes from Loigolactobacillus backii, assembly GCF_003946275.1. Classification (GTDB taxonomy): domain Bacteria; phylum Bacillota; class Bacilli; order Lactobacillales; family Lactobacillaceae; genus Loigolactobacillus; species Loigolactobacillus backii. The sequence continues at coordinate 29,962 of NZ_RHNQ01000014.1, read as the reverse complement.
GTGCCTACCCTGTATAATGATCTAAAACGTAAAATTATTGCCGCAAGTGATGAAATTGGAATTGATCAAATTGGTTTCACGGATGCAGCGCCGTTTGCAGAGATGAAGGAAAGTCTCTTGGCCCAAAAGGCTGCTGGGCATACAAGTGGTTTTGAGCACCAAGTCATGGCAGAGCGCTTGTATCCGGAGAAAATATTTGATCAGCCTAAATCAATTATCGCAATCGCATTGGCCTATCCAAGTCGGATGCAAGAAAAGGCCCCGCGTGATCGAACCAAACGGCGGGGTAGTTTTGCCCGAGCATCCTGGGGGGAAGACTACCATTTCGTTTTACGAGACCGCATGACAAAATTGGTGGATTTTATTAATGCTACCGTTCCAGAAGAAAATTTCACTTTCAAACCGATGGTGGATACTGGCGAACTAAGTGATGTTGCAGTGGCCCAGCGTGCTGGTCTAGGATTTATTGGCCGCAACGGACTTCTAATAACGGAAAAGTTTGGGTCTTTTGTCTATTTAGGTGAAATTATAACTAATATTCCCTTTGAACCAGATACACCAGTAGAAAATCAGTGTGGAACTTGCACACGCTGCGTTGATTATTGTCCACCACAGGCCTTGATGGGGGATGGACGGTTAAATGCTCAACGGTGTCTTTCTTACCAAACGCAGACGAAAGGTGTCATGCCAGAGGAATTCCGTTCCGAAATACGCAGTGTTATTTATGGTTGTGACATTTGCCAGTTAGTTTGCCCATTTAATAGGGGAAAGGATTTTCATTTACACGAAGAAATGGAGCCACGAGTAGATGAAGTAACACCAATCTTGCAACCAATGTTAACGATAAGCAACCGTGAATTCAAAGAACAATTTGGCCGTTTAGCCGGCTCGTGGCGGGGGAAGAAGCCGCTTCAACGCAACGCAATTATTGCTTTAGCCAACATGAAGGATCGTAGTGCACTGCCATTATTATTACAGTTGATTGAAGAAGACCCACGACCAGTAATTCGTTTAACTGCGGTCTGGGCAGTGGGGCAGTTAAGCCGTGGTCTAAATGACGAATTACACCGCTTTTTTAAGGAACGTCTGCTTAATGAGACCGACGTTGATGTTAGGGCGGAGATTAATAAATTGTTGGAATAGTTGCCCTAATGAAAATTGATTAAGTTCTACTATAGCGCTAGAAGAAAGCAGTGGCAGGCCATAATATACTTGACCTGCCACTGTTTTTGTATTTTTTGAAATTTTAAGAAAATGGCCGGAAGTGGGACAAACGTCGGTCGTGCGCACGTTAGAATAATGATCGGAAACAATAAGAGGCAAGGGCTTTTGTCCCAGCGCAAACAACTATCATTACTCGTTATTTTTTTGAATTTGCTTCCGATATTGGCTGGGGGATAATTCCGTTGTTTTTTTAAAAGTTTTACTGAAATAACTAGTTTGTGAAAAGCCTAAATTATGGGCAATACTATCAATTGACCACGTCGCGTCCTGAAGTAAAATTATGGCACGATCGATTTTCTTCCGGTTAACGTAGTCTACAAAATTAATATTCATTTCTTTTTTAAATAACTTACTTAAATAATAGCTAGATAAAAAGACGTGCTTAGCAACGGCATTGAGTGTAATGGTTTCATTTAAATGGCTGTTAATGTAAATAATGGCCTTTTTGATTTCGGCTTTTTGGGGATGATCAATTACCGTTTGTGCCGCAGCTGGTTGGATCTTAAAATCAATGTTTGCGGTCTGCGTCGCTTGATTATTGGTTGCCCAAGCCTCGTCGTTTGCTGATGTGACTCCTTGTTGCACTGATTTTGGTACTGAACTAAAGGGGCCAACAGTTAAAGTTTGATCGACAATATCAGTTAGGTAATTATTGATAATCATCTGGAGCAATTTTGCCGCTGCCTTAACTTTATCTAAGTTTACGAATGGAAGGGCTGTGTAGGCTGACTTTAAAGCAGCATTCGTAGATAAAGTAGTTTTTTGTTCCGTGATTGGTTGGAGTTCGGCACCATCTTTAACCTTGGCCTGTCCGCAAATAATGTAAGCAATGACTTGGTCATCAAGCATGATGGGATAGGAAAAATCCACTAGGCCGGCGTGACAAAGATAGGGTGTTGGTCGCTTATTATTCAAGGCAAGGTGGCCGCCTGCAACGTCGCAATTTTGGCAAAGCTTTTGAGTTGCCTCATTTTGCCGCATAAGTCGACAAAAAGGAGTGAAGCCATGACTAGAAGTAAGTGCGTTACCCTGTGTATCAACAAGTATTGTAGGCAAATCAGTCGCTGCAGTAAATTCCTGTAGAATTTTATCAAGTACTTTTTGATTTGACACTAGGTAAGTTTGCCGATTTAACATGCCATCACCTCCGTTTATAAAAATATTGCACACCACATCGTAATAAATCATATAAACCATTTTTAGTATAACGAGAATTAAGTGATCCGTAAAGCTAATCTATCGGCGTTTTATAAAGAGTAGGACTGGATCTGAGAAATAAAAATGATGAATTATTTGATTTCATGATTTTTTATTCACTTAAAACATGCCAAGATTATCTTAATTTTAAATCAAAAATGGCTTATTTAAGGGAGGTTGATTTAGATAAGCGCCTTACTTTTAAAAAATTTTACAATAATAACAGAATTCAGCCTATATATTACGGTAATGTTACCGTTTTACAACAGTTTAATGAGATTTCCAAATATCCCACTTTTTCTTTGTATAATTAAGTAAGAAATATTGGACAAAAGGAGATCTGCCTAATGTTGTGGTTGATGGGAGTACTTTTAATAGCGGCGATTGCCCTATTAGTTTATTTATATGGTATTCAAAAACAGTTAGAATATCATGCATTAATGAGTTGGATGTACACAATTTTATTTGGTGCCTTGGCAGTTGTTTTTTTAATTGAGACCTTGGAAAAAGTAACAATTGGTGGGAAAATAATTAATTTAATTCTAGCGGTTGCTTGTGTTGCGGGGGCCTTTCTACGTGCAGGTTTGACGCAAACAGGAATCTTAACTGATAGTGTTCTCTTTAGTTACACGGCTTACGCACACATTAAAAAAGTTACTTTGCGTGCAACTAAACAGGGAATTCAGGCTATTTTTCAAACGGATAAGGAACGTGTGATTGCTTTAGATTTTCAGCAAAACATGACTGACTTAAACCAATTTTTGGAAGATAAGTTACCCGCCGAAACAGCAATTGTTGTTCAAAAAGGGTAGTTAAATAGTAGCAAGTTGACCGAAACATGCTACAATACAAGTATAAAATGTGTAAAGAAGGAATGATGAAGGATGAAATCTGACCGGCCCAGGTCGCCGCGTATATTGTGGCTAACAACGATCTTGCAAGTTATCATTATTTTAGGTTGTTTATACACAGTTCTAACAACCAATTCATCGATTATGTTGGTATTAACTGGTTTAGTGATGGCAACCTTGATTTTAGTAGTAATGAATAAATTTGGTCTTTATTTACATCCACGGCACCGACATGAATTGCGTAGTGATCGGTAGCTGAATCACTTTCCAAATCAAAAAGCCTTCAAGCTAAATGTCTTGCGGGCTTTTTGTTTTGGAAAATAGTAAATGATTTAAGGCATTATCTATTCGTAAACGAGTTATTTGATTAGAGGTTCATAAATTTTGGTAAGGGGTACATAAAATGAAGGTTGGAATAATTTATCTAATTACTCTTATCAAATTACATAAGAATTTAATTTGAATTTGGGTGAAAATATTGCCTATTTATGTTTCGAACGGTCTTAATAAAGTAGTACCATATACTTGTTGGTATCACAATTTTAGCTCTTTAAGGGTTAGGTTAAGGGATGATTTATTGTGCGTAATGTTAAAGAAAATAAATTACGGGCGTTTGAAACACAAACTAAACTACATTATAAAATGTATAAATCTGGTAAACGATGGTTATTTGCTGGTTTACTAAGTATTGCTTTTTTTGGTGGTGGATTTTTAAATCAAGGAAATGTTCATGCAGCCGTGAACAATGAGTCTAATAATGTAAACAAATCAGATCAAGTGACAATTGCGCCAACAAACTCAAATCAAGGACAAGTGGTCACTTTAGTTAATAGCGCGGCTACCGCTGAATCGGCAGTACCGGTGGCTACTTCTGTGGCCAATACCTCAGCGATGAGCTCTGATCAAGGTTCGTCCGCGAGCACACAGGCCAATTCAGCGGCTCCTAAGCAAAGCACTGCTAATTCACAAATTGGTTCAAAAAGTTCAAGCGAGGCCACAGCCGCAAGCTCTGTAGCAAACTCAAATTCATCAGCAGTAAGTGCCAGTCAAAGCTCGTCTGCGGACGCGCAAGTTGATTCTGCAACGACTGGTTCAGTGGCTGATGCGCAAATAAATTCAAAGGCTACGAGTGCGGCTCCGGCAGCAAGTTCTGGGGCCAATACTTCAGCAGCGAGCACAGATCAAAGTTCGTCTGGAAAGACACAAACTCAAGAATCAACAGCCACTTCAGACGTGGCATCTGTAGGTGGGAAGATCCAAAGTGCGGGAAAATCAATGGACACTGCGAAATATGCAGGTCGACAGGCTAAAATTGTTAGCCCAGAACGAACAGCTGCTACTAATGAATCCCAATTGAGTGAGTTGGCAGTAACAGAAGGACTTCAGGCCGACAATGTCACAATTGATACAAATGCAACTGGAGATGTTTCACCTTATGAAAACGTTACTTTAAGTGTTGCAATTAACAATCTCAGTACAAATACTATTCCGGTGGGCACTGAATTGGATTTAACGGTTGATTCATCAGTGCTGAGTTATGCTAGTTTACAGTCGAGTGAGTTGAATTTACCCGATTATTTAGCAATGACGGTTGATACGGCAAATAATCAAATTAAATTTAAATTTCTTAAAACAATCTCTACGCTTGGGGAGGTTACAATTAAGATTCCAGTTTTTGCCGTTAATAATTCTACCTCTGTAACGCAAGGTGCACCGATTTTGGCCAATATTTTAAATACTAATGGGACAATTATTGCTGTTCCAGTAGCCAATCCAATAATCACAGTCACAGGCAATACCGATAATTCTGATAGCTCACTCATTTCACCATATTGGCAAAATACTGCTAGCTATACGGGGACAAACGTTACTAACTTTGTGGGTACCGCGACACAAGATGGTACCAAATATGGTTTATTTAAGCTCAGTTCAGGAGAAATGGATTTTCAAAATGCATACAATCAAAGTATGAAATTAGGACCATATAGTGACGTAACATTAGGTTTTACCTATGATACAAATCAGACACTAATTCCTGATTCAATTAGAATTGTGCATTTGGGTGTTGACGTGACGGATCAGTTTGCCAATGAAATTACGTATGGTGATCATAATTTTCAAATTAATTTAGGTAATACAACTTCAGATGCCATTTATTTGATTACTTATGCAGTTAAGGGTGCTGACCCTAATGCTCAATATTTGAATGGTTTTTCAATTGATTATACAAAACCAGGTGCGAGTGAACCCTCTCATTATGTGGTTAATTTAAATTCGGCTTTTGCTAAGGTGGGGACAAATGGTTTCTATCCTTCACTTGAAGTTAGCAACCAAGTTGTTGATTATGATGTTGATTACAACCTAAAAAATACGGCAACCGCTAACGATATTGAAGATGGCGATATTACAAGTAATATCGTTGTCAAAGATGATGGTGGCTTTGATACAAAACAGTCAGGCTCGTATAATGTTACTTACGCGGTAACGGATAAGGACGGTAATGAAACCGATCAGACTGTTACTGTTACCGTAAAGGCTGTTGCTAACGTTCAGTATGAGGATGAGGCCGGTAACAGTCTTGGAACCGGCAGTGCAGTTTATCCAGATGGAGCCTTTGTTGGTAAGAGTTATACCACGAGTCCGGGAACGATTGCAGGTTATACGTACGAGCGTTTGGCCAATGGTAGTGCTGCAGCTAGTGGCAAATTAACAACAACGCCGCAAACAGTGATTTATGTTTACCAACAAAATGGTGCGGCGGTAACTGTTCAGTATGAGGACGAGCAAGGTAATAGTCTTGGAATTGGCAGTGCGGCCTACCCAGATGGAACCTTTGTTGGCAAAAGTTATACTACGAGTCCGGGAACGATTTCAGGATATACGTATGATCGTTTGGCTACTGGTAGTGCCGCGGCAACAGGGACATTAACGACAACGCCGCAAACAGTGACCTATGTCTACCAACAAAATGGTGCGGCGGTAACTGTTCAGTATGAAGACGAACAAGGTAACAGTCTTGGGACTGGCAGCGCGGCTTATCCAGATGGGACCTTTGTTGGGAAGAGCTATACCACAAGTCCGGGAACGGTTTCAGGTTATACGTATGATCGTTTGGCTACCGGTAGTGCCGCCGCAACTGGGACATTAACAACAACACCACAAACGGTGACGCATGTTTACCAGCAAAATCCAGTTAAGGCGGCAACCGTGACTGTTCAGTATGAAGATGAACAAGGAAACAGTCTTGGAACTGGCAGCGCAGCTTATCCGGATGGGGCCTTTGTTGGTAAGGGTTATACTACGAGTCCGGGAACGGTTTCAGGCTATACGTACGAGCGTTTGGGTAATGGTAGTGCTGCAGCTAGTGGCAAATTAACAACAACACCACAAACGGTGACCTATGTCTACCAGCAAAATCCAGTTAAGGCGGCGACCGTGACCGTTCAGTATGAAGATGAACAAGGTAATAGTCTCGGGACTGGCAGCGCAAGTTATCCGGATGGAGCCTTTGTTGGTAAGGGTTATACCACGGACTCGAAGACGATCACAGGTTATACGTATGATCGTTTGGCTACCGGTAGCGCAGCCGCAACTGGGACATTAACAACAACACCACAAACAGTGACTTATGTCTACCAGCAAAATCCAGTTAAGGCGGCAACTGTGACCGTGCAGTATGAAGATGAACAAGGAAACAGTCTTGGAACTGGCAGCACAGTTTATCCAGATGGGGCCTTTGTTGGTAAGGGTTATACCACAAGTCCGGGAACAATTGCAGGTTATACGTACGAGCGTTTAGCCGCCGGTAGCGCAGCCGCAACTGGGACATTAACAACAACACCACAAACGGTGACCTATGTTTATCAGCGAGTAACGGCTGTCCAGCCGACAGTACCAACACAATCCCAGCCGACTACTAAGGCTACTAAAAAAGTAGTTGCTTCAAAGATAAGCACCAAGAAAATACCCGTCACTGGGAAAACAAGTACAAAATTAGTTAAAACTAAGCAACTAGTAACAGGCTTTACTAACAAAAAAGTAAAACAGGCTGCCACAACGACAAAGGCTGTACCAGTTGTTGAAAAAAATAAAATGACTAAATTACCACAAACTGGCGAGACACAAGCACAAAGTAGTAGTGCGTTAGGTGTACTTTTATTGGAATTAAGTGGTTTGTTAATGTTTGGTTTCAAAAAACGTAAAAATTAAATAGAAGGAAAATAAACGTTGTTGGGTAACCCCGCAGCGCTTATTTTTTTGGCCTAAAGTAAGTTAATAATTGAATAATATTTGCATAAAAATTATTTTTAACGTATAATAAATTCAATAATTAAAAACGGATTAAAAAAGGAGACTCCAGTATGAAAAACAAGGTTCAGAAATTGCTGCTTTTAATGAGTTTACTATTAGGATTACTTGTTCCGACCGTACTGGCGAGCACACCAAGTTTAGCCGCCGAGCAGACAACAACGCAATCAGATAAGTATTTGAAAAAAATTAAAAAACAGGGCTACATGACGGTTGGATTATCCGCCGATTACCCACCTTACGAATTTCACCAAACAATTAATGGCCAAGATAAAATCGTTGGTTTTGATGTATCGATTGCCAGGCGAATTGCGAAAGATATGGGTGTTAAATTAAAAATTAATGAAATGGGTTTTGATGCTTTATTAGGTGCCCTTAAAACAGGAAAAGTCGACATGATTATTTCGGGCATGTCGGAAACGCCAGAGCGAGCTAAACAGGTTACTTTTTCTAAGCCGTACTTACACGTTAAGCAAGTTGTAATTGCCAAAAAAGAGGATGCCGCCAAATTTAAAACTTCAGCGGATTATGAAGGTGTCGCAGTCGGTGCTCAAAAACAAACGACTCAGGAAACATTGGCGCACAATGAGTTGTTTGGTGCCAAGGTGATGTCACTACAAAAAACAACGGATTTAGTACTTAATTTACAAAATAATAAAATTAAAGCAATTGTTTTAGAAAAGCCAGTTGCTGATGCTTACGTCCAGCAGAATAAGGACTTTGCGATAACTAAGACTAGTTTTGCTAATTCTACAAAACCAACGGCCGTTGCAATGCCCAAAGATGCGCCGGCCTTAACAAAGCAAGTAAATAAAAGTATTACTACGATCAATCAAAAAGGGTTAATGACCAAGTATAAAAAGGACGCCAATGCTTTAATGTTCAAAAAAAGTAGTTTCTTCCAACAATATGGTAGTTACTTCCTTAAAGGAACACTTTATACCGTTGAGTTGGCCATTGTTGGTGTGTTCTTTGGGGTTATTTTAGGAACAATGCTTGCCTTTATGAAACGATCGAAGAATTGGTTATTAAAGGCCGTTGCCGTTATTTACATCGAATTTATTCGGGGGACACCACTGCTGATTCAGGTTTTCATTGTTTTCTTTGGCGCACAAATGTTGGGTCTTGGGCTATCGGCCTTAATTTCAAGTATGATTGCCGTATCACTTAACTCTGGTGCTTACGTAGCAGAAATTATTCGTTCGGGGATTAATTCGGTTAAAGTAGGACAGCTAGAGGCGGCGCGTTCATTAGGATTGACGCAAACCGCTAGTATGCGTTATGTTGTGTTACCGCAAGCAATCAAAAATATTTTACCGGCGTTGGGAAATGAATTTATTACTGTCTTAAAGGATTCGTCGGTTGTTTCAGTAATCGGGGTAGGTGAATTGATGTTTGAAACGGGTGTTGTTCAGGGCGCAAGCTTTAAGCCGTTTTCACCATTAATTGTTGCTTCATTGATTTACTTTGTTTTAACTTTCAGTATTTCACGATTGTTGGCTTTGGCTGAACATAAGATGGCGGCTTCAAATTAGAGAGCGTTTAAAAAGCGGTTAGAGTCTACTCCGCAATTGAGCAACGATAATTTTTAGCATGTTTAGGACAAATTAGTTACAGAAAATAAAATGTATAAAAAAAGGACCAACGACAAACGGAATTTCCGCCGTCGTTGGTCCTTTTTTAGTCTTTAAAATTATTTATTGCTTAATTTTGAAGCAGCTGCTTCGTCGATGATAACTGTAACGTTATCTTTCTTTTGTAAAATGCTTGCTGGAAGATCTGGTGTTACAGGGCCTTCAATCATACCCTTAACAGCATCAGCTTTTTCAGCACCCCAAGCCATCAAAATGATGTTCTGAGATTTCATGATTGAACCAATACCCATTGAATAAGCGTATTTAGGAACGTCTTCTTCATGTTCAAAGTTACGTGAGTTAGCTTCGATTGTTGATTCTGTTAAAGCAACTTTACGTGTTTGAGCATCAACGGGGGAGCCTGGTTCGTTAAAACCAATATGACCGTTACGGCCAAGACCTAATACTTGGATATCAATTGGGTTATCAGCAATAACTTTGTTGTAACGAGCGGCTTCGGCATCAGAATCTTCAGCTAAACCGTTTGGTACGTAGCTTTTAGCGAATGGCTTCTTGTTGAACAAGTTGTCTTGCATGAAATAATGGTAGCTTTGATCATTATCTGGTGCCAAACCAACGTATTCATCCAAGTTAACGGAAGTCATCTTAGTGAAATCTACATCGCTTGCAATTAAGTTCTTGTACATTTCAACAGGAGTGCTACCAGTAGCAAGACCTAATACTTTTGCACCATTTTTAACACCTTCGCGGATCATATCAGCTGCTTTTTTGCCGCCTTCAACATCATTCTTAACAACGATAACGTTCATTATTTAGAACCCCTCTTCATAAGTTTTCGTACCTTTATTGGTATAGTCCAATTATAAATCGTTTTGAAAAATAGTCAAGCATTCCACTCATTTTTTGGATTTTTTATTTAACAACAATCATGCTCTCATATAGAAGTAATTCGATTAACGGTGGAATTTATACTGCTAATTATATTTAATTAGGGCGTTAAAACACGATTCTTTATGCTGTTTCGTGATTATGTTGTTATTTTTGAAGTGCGCCAAAACTGATGTTATTGCAGAGCGGAATCTAGTCTGTTTTTGTGCCACTTTTTAGTTAAAGTAGAAGATGGCACGATCAAGTGTGCCAAAGTTCGTGTTGAAGCGATTTCAGGAAGCGGCTACAATGAATTTCGTAAAGTAGAAGGAAAGGAGCGTTTTAAGTTATGGAAAATACAGCAACATCGACGAAGAAAAAATCGTCACTTAAAACGAAAGTCCAGCGTTTAGGTAGTGCCTTGTCTAACATGGTTATGCCAAATATCGGCGCCTTTATCGCTTGGGGCTTAATTACAGCATTATTTATGGCAACTGGTTGGTTGCCAAACGCACATCTTGCCAAATTGATTACACCAATGGTGACTTATTTACTACCATTATTAATTGCGTTTACTGGTGGCTCATCAATAGCAGGTCATCGTGGCGGGGTTGTTGGTGCAATTGCAACAATGGGTGTTATTGTTGGTGCCAACATTCCAATGTTTATTGGTGCTATGTTAATGGGACCACTTGGCGGCTGGTGTATTAAGAAGTGGGACGATCGAGTTCAGCCTCACATTCGTCAAGGCTTTGAAATGTTAGTTAACAACTTTTCATCTGGTATTATTGGAATGCTTTTAGCTATTATTGGCTGTTATGCCATTGGCCCAGTTGTAACAACAGCAAGTGGCTGGTTAGCAACTGGTGTTGACTACATCATTTCGATTCATTTAATTCCGTTGGCAAATATCTTCATTGAACCAGCGAAGGTTTTGTTCTTAAACAACGCTATTAATCAGGGGATTTTGACACCACTTGGTATTCAGCAAGCGGCTAAAGCAGGAAAGTCAATTCTATTCTTGCTTGAACCTGATCCAGGTCCAGGTCTTGGTGTTTTACTTGCCTTTTCTATTTTTGGTAAAGGGACTGCTAAAGCATCTGCACCAAGTGCCATCATTATCCAATTCTTTGGTGGGATTCATGAAATTTACTTCCCTTACATTTTAATGAAACCAGCATTATTCTTATCTGTTATCGCTGGTGGTGTAACTGGGACGTTTACCTTTAGTATGTTAGGTGCTGGCTTGAAAGCATCACCATCACCTGGTTCAATTATTTCGATTCTCTTAATGACACCTAAAGGTATTGGAAACTTTGTTGCTGTCTTAACCGGTGTTGCTGCAGCAACGATTGTTTCCTTCTTAATTTCAATGGTTATCTTGCGCCGGGATAAGACCAATCCGGATGCTGCTTTAGAAGCTGGTCAAGCACAAGTAGATGCTATGAAAGGTAACACCAAGCCTCAAGCTAGCAATGGCAAAGACGCTAAAGCTATCTTATCTGGTGGTACTGTAAGTAAGATTATTTTTGCTTGTGATGCTGGGATGGGTTCATCCGCAATGGGTGCCTCAATCTTACGTGATAAGGTTAAGAAAGCTGGTTTGGATCTTTCTGTAACCAACACGGCCATTAGTAATTTGAAGGATGAATCTGGTTTATTAGTTGTTACACAAGAAGAATTAGCTGATCGAGCTTTGAAGAAGACGCCAGATGCGGTCCACGTATCAGTTGAAAACTTCTTGAATAGTCCTAAGTACGATGAAATTGTCGCCGGCTTGAAGACCAAAGAAGTTACAGCAGATGACGAGACTTCAACGGAAAATGCAGCGCAAGATTCTACTACTAAGGAAACTGACGCTTCGGCTTATAAAGTTGATTTTAGCAAAGTTACTGAAGTTGATTTCGTTCATCACGACCAGAATGTTGGTTCGGCAACAATGGCCCTTTCAACCTTTAAGACTGCTTTAAAGAAAAACGATAAGAAAATAACTGCACGCAATGTTGCTGTTAACGATTTGGAAGATAAGCCAGAAGTGTTGGTTCTTGCTAGTCGTGAAACTGCTAAACGAATTAAATCGCAATTTGCTGATTTACAAGTTATCGTAATGAGTAATCTGTTAGATCCTGCAGAGTATGATAAAATTATCTCTGAACTTAAATAAGATCGTGAATAAAAACGACACAAAAGGCGGCCAATTTTCTCTTTAGGGGAGAATTTGCCTTTTGCCGTATGTAGCATTAAGCTACGCAAACGCCTTGCCTCGACTTTATTCACATTAAAGAGGTTGGTTTGATGTACTTTTCCAATCGAGAAGCAGAGATAATTTTATTACTATTACGGAACGCACAAGGAATGACCCGTGAAGATTTGATGAAACGACTTCACGTTAGCAAGCGAACTGTTTACCGAGAGCTTTCCAGTCTTGAGACAACACTTGCTCATTTACAGATTCAATTAGTTAAGAAACAAAATTATTATCAAATGGTGGGGAAACCGGCCGCAATGACGCAGCTGCGCCAGCAACTTTCAACTGAAGATAACATTGGTTATTTCGATGTTCGCCGGCGGCAAAGCGCGATCACTTGTCGGTTGTTACTGACAAATGATATCGTAAAAATGAAAACTTTTGCGGATGATTTTGGTGTTAGTTCCGCCACCATTGCCCAAGATTTAACGACAATCGAACCAATTTTTACGGATTATCGATTACAGATTGTTCGCAAAAAGGCGCAAGGAATTCAAGTTACTGGAAAAGAGAGTAATCGTCGGCGTGTTTTAAGTGGCGTGCTCAACAGTGAAATTAACGAATATGAATTCTTTGAGTATTTGGAAAAAAATAATCGAGCTACTCAAAAAAATGAATACAGTTCAATGTACTTCATTAAATTGTTAGATTCTGAGCTGTTAGCCATTAGTTTTCAGGCAATTACGAAGTACCAGAAATCCGATTTTCAGCATCTCTCTGATAGCCAGCTGCAACAGTTAACCATTGTTTTGACGGTTTCGGCAATGCGAATTGCCGAAGAACAAACGTTAGATGAGTTAAAGCACGTTGATAAAAATGAGTTATTTAAGGACCAACATTTGGCCATTAACCTGTTTAATCAGTTTCCGGAATCCATTCGGGATCACGTTAATATGCTGGAGCTTGAATTCTTAGCATTACAGATTCAGGGAATGAGCTTTGCGATTCCGAAGAATATTATGTTGGAAAATTACGATTTGGCTTTATCGTATCAAGTCCGAGAACTAATTGCTGATGTAACGACACGCTTTGCTTGGGATTTTCGACAAGACGATACGCTATTTAAGGACTTAATGGCACATTTGTCGGCCGCCTTGAAACGCTCGCATTCTCAGATACCAGAGCTTAACAATCCGGTTTTGACAAAAATTAAGACCGAGTATTCTAATTTATACAAGGATGTTAGTGCAGCTTTAGTTAAGGTTTTTCCGGAAACACATTTTGTTGATAGCGAAATTGCTTACATTGTGATTCACTTCGCTTCTTCTTACGAAAAACGAGTTAAAAAGGCTGAAGTATCTGCATTGGTTCTTTGTGCCAACGGTATCGGAACGGCCAAGATTTTGGAAACACGATCACGTAAAAATGTACCAGAAATTAAACATTTCAAAGTTTCCCGAGTTTCAGAATTGAATAATTTGGATTTGAGTCAGTATGATTTAGTTTTATCCACTATTTTCTTACCAGGATTTCCAATGAAGTATAAGATGATTAGTCCGTTGCTACTTCAAAGTGAAATCAAGGAAATTAAGGATGATATTGTAACCCAATATGGTACGCCGAAAACGGTGGCCAAAAAGCAGGTCACAACTGATTCAAAGGTACTAGCTAAAAAAACTCAGGATTTTAAAGAGGTTTACCAAGCAATGCGAACTGCTAATGATATTTTAGAACGCGTCACTGTTCAAAAAATTAATAATGCCAATCAAGACTTGCTAGCAACCTTAACGCAAATTACGACCAGTTTGGATGGACTCATGTTGAGTGATCCGCACCGGGTCGCCGAGCTATTAATTAAGCGAATGCGTAAGGCACCAGTTGGTATTCCGGGGACGGCAATGGCTTTAATTCACACTACCGATAGTACAATCAAAAAACCATTCTTTTCAATTTATGATTTGAGTGATGCGCTAGACGTTGAAGGTATGGATAATAAACCGATTGCATTAACGCGTGTTTTACTAATGCTAGGACCAGCAAATATGAATTTTGCTGAAAATAGCTTGATGGGAAAGATTAGTGGTTCTATCATTGAAAGTGATTTAAATTTAGAAATTTATAAAACTGGGACGCAGTCAATCGTTTATCAACTAATCAGTAGTCTATTCTTAGACGAAATTAAAGTGATTAATGACGCGGCAACGCCAGAGTGACGAGTGTAAAAGAGAAAGGGTGAGAAATATGGACGCACTTGATAAAGATATGATCTTGCTGAACCAAGAAGTTAAAACCAAAGAGGATGCCATTAAAATGGCTGGTGGCTTATTAGTTGATCACGGCTACGTTGAGGCACCTTATGTTGATTCAATGCTGGCGCGGAACCGCGATGTTTCCGTTTATATGGGTAACTTTATCGCAATTCCTCACGGCACTGGTGACGGTAAGCAGTATATTAAAAAGACAGGTATTTCGATTGTTCAATTGCCTTGGGGTGTTGATTTTGCGGATGATCCCGCAGATGAAAAACTCGTGACCGTAGTCTTTGGTATTGCAGGCTTAAATGGTGAACACCTACAGTTATTATCGCAAATCGCACTTTTCTGTAGCGACATTAATAATGTCGAAAAGTTGGCTGACGCGCAGTCACCAGATGAAATTATCAATTTATTGAAAGAGGTTGAGTAACGTGCAAGCAGTACATTTTGGAGCAGGAAATATTGGTCGTGGCTTTATTGGTGAAACTTTAGCAGCAAATGGTTTTAGTATTGATTTCGTTGACGTTAACAGCACCATCATTGATGCCTTAAACGCACGGCACGAATACGATATTGAATTAGCCGCTGAAGGCCATAAAAAGATTCACGTTGCAAACGTTGATGGTTTAAATAACAAGGATCATCCTGAGGCTGTTGTCGCAGCAATTGAAAAAACTGATTTAGTGACAACTGCCATTGGGCCTAAGATTTTACCATTTATTGCACCATTGATTGCTGATGGGATTAAGGCACGTTTAGCTGCAAAATCTGAAACTAAGTTAGATGCAATTGCCTGTGAAAATATGATTGGTGGCAGTCAGTTCTTAAAGACTGAAGTTTATAAGCATTTAAATGCCGACGAACAAAAGTACGCCGATGCCTACGTTGGTTTTCCAAACGCTGCCGTTGACCGGATTGTACCGATTCAACATCATGAAGATCCTTTGGCCGTTTCCGTTGAACCATTCAAGGAATGGGTCGTTGATGAATCCCAGATGAAGAATCCTGAATTGAAGCTTGATACCGTTGTTTACGTTCCCGATTTGGAACCATACATCGAACGGAAGTTATTCTCAGTTAATACAGGCCACGCTACTGTTGCTTATACTGGTAAATATAAAGGTTATACAACAATTGGTGACGCCATTAAAGATCCTGAAATTTGGAAACAATTGCAGGGTGCTTTGAGCGAAACTCGTGATTTGTTGAGCCATGAATTTGACTTTACGGTTGCCGAATTAAAAGAATATCAAGATAAAGTTGCTAGTCGTTTCCAAAACCCATATATCTCTGACGATATCTCACGGGTTGCACGAACACCAATCCGTAAGTTAGGCTACGACGAACGCTTTGTACGACCAATGCGTGAATTGAAGGCCAAGGGATTAGATTACAGCACCTTGTTGGATACTGTTGGCATGATCTTTACTTACGATGAACCTAAAGATGATGAATCAGTTAAGTTACAACAAATGTTGAAGGACGAAGATCTAACCAGCGTTATTAAAGAAGTAACTGGTTTGAAGGATGCTGATTTGATTAGCGCAATTGCAAAATCATACCAAGGCAAATTGGCCGCTAAATAATTAAGGACTGGAAGTGGAACAAAAGTCGGTTTTGGGTTTATTGCGTAACTAAGCACAGGAACCTGGGCGCTTTTCCAAACACTCCCGTTAGGCACGTGAATCCAGGTTTTTGGCGCACGTTCTAGAATAATGATCGGAAATAGTAAGAAGCTCAGACTTTTCTGGGCTTCTTTTTTTGTACTTCCGGCGTAAAAGTGCCACTCTTAATTATTTCTCAAGCTTTCTTTGTTAGAATTACTAAAGTGTGGTATGTTCGTTGAAGACTAGTAACGGTTCAAGCTTGCTTGGTGGCCGTTATGGGATGATCCACATAAATAAAGGCAATGGTTTGAAGTTGCCGATACTACCAGTTGCGATCATGGCAAGCTGGTTCATAAGGAATTTTAATGAGCAGACTAAGAAATTTTTTAAGAGTATTCTGTGCTCGGCCGCAATAAAATTTACTTAAACGTGTTTAAAAATTAGCTGATGTGAAACAAGGAGGAATTATCTATGAAAATTTTAGTTGTTGATGACGATAAGGATATCGTTGAATTATTAAGTATTTACATTAAAAATGAAGGTTATGAGGCACTTAAGGCTTACGATGGTAAGGAGGCTTTAACAAAACTGGCCACTAATCCAGACGTTGCTTTGATGATTTTAGATATCATGATGCCAAATATGGATGGAATGGAAGTTGTCCGTGAAGTCCGAAAAGATTCACAGATTCCGATCCTTATGTTATCGGCCAAGACAACTGATATGGATAAAATTCAGGGCCTAATTAGTGGGGCTGATGACTACGTTTCTAAGCCCTTCAATCCACTAGAGGTCATGGCGCGGGTTAAATCCTTGTTACGCCGCAGTCAACAACAAGTAACCGATGATACACCCGATGTACTTGAAGTTGGACCTTTAGAGATTAAAAAAGATTCCCATGAAGTAAAAACGATTTCTGGAAAGCAAATTCAATTAACGGCACTAGAATTTGGCATTTTATACTTATTGGCCGGTCACCCCAACCGAGTTTTTTCAGCGGATGAAATTTTTGAACGTGTTTGGCAACAAGAAAGTATTGTTTCGGCCAAAACGGTGATGGTTCACGTCAGTCATTTACGCGATAAAATTGAGGAAGCAACGGATGGCGAGAAGGTCATTCAAACTGTTTGGGGCGTGGGCTATAAAGTTGAAGCACATTAAGGAGGTCACCGGTAAACTGTGAAATTAACCGGACGAGAAAAAAGCGCGCTATTCATAGAGGGCGTTACAACCGTTATTTTATTACTATTATTGAATTTGTCCGTAATCGTTCTGGCTAATCAGGCTATTCACACTAATCGAGCGTTGAACGATGGTATTTTTCAAATCAAGAACGCCGTTTCAATTGGGCCCAATAATTTCCACTTAATGAGCTGGCAAAATATTTTTACGATTTTTATGCTAGTTTTTGATGCCTTGGTTGTTTATTGGCGTTTAATTCGGCGCTACCATCAGATGCAACTTAGTCACGTTATTAGTGAATTACACCATATTGCGGACGGACATTTTGAGCATAGAATTCCGTTTACGTTGCGCGGTGATTTGCAGCGCGTTATTTTAAGTATTAACGCGTTGGTTGACTCGACGGTTAAGGCAATGGATGATGAGCGGCGAATTGAGGACTCAAAGGATGAGCTAATCACCAACGTTAGCCACGATATTCGAACGCCGCTAACGTCTATAATTGGATATTTGGGTCTGATTGAGGATCACCAGTATCAAAATGAGGCTCAAATTCTGAAATATACCCACATAGCTTTTGGAAAGGCCAAACAGATGCAAGTATTAGTTGAGGATTTGTTTGAATACACTAAGGTTCGGCAAACTTCGACACCAGTTACCATTAGTCAAATTGATATGGGCCAGATGTTAGAGCAATTGGCCGCCAGTTTCGAGCTAGAGGCCGAAAAAAAGCAATTATTAATCAACGTGAAGTATCGACCAGATCCATTAATGATGGACGCTGATCCAGAAAAATTAAGCCGGGTGTTCAATAATCTGATCAGCAATGCATTAAAGTACGGTAAAGATGCCAAACATATTTTTTTGGAAGCTAAACAAGAAGGTACTCAGGTTATGATTAAAGTGTCAAATGATGGCTCACCGATTCCTAAAGAAGCGTTGAGTCAGTTATTTGATCGCTTCTACCGGGTGGAAGAATCACGCTCTAAAGAAACTGGAGGTACTGGTCTAGGCTTGGCCATTGCTCAGAGTATTGTTAGTTTACATGGTGGCTATATCTACGCAACTTCGGACAGGCATTTAACTAGTTTTGTCATGTACTTACCCGTTAAGCACGGGGTTAAATTAGAAATACCGAAGCAATACCAGAACTAGTGGAAAAGGGAGTAGGATAGTGAAAAAAATTGTTAGCCGAATAATTGTTATTCTAACTTTAAGTTTGTTAGGGGTAGCTACGGTCAGTCAACCAAGTGCAGCGGCAACTCAGGGGCAACTGTTAGATGCCAAGGCTGGGATTGCAGTTGACGCTAGTAGTGGGCAAATTTTATACCAGCAAAACGCTAAACAAGTTTTGCCAATTGGTTCAATGACAAAGATGGTTCTTATCTACCTAACTTTGCAGGCCATTAAAGAGGGCAAATTAACTTGGAATACTGAAGTACCAGTGGATCAATTGGCCTACCGTCTAACCCAAGATAAGGATCTAACCAATGTGCCACTGGAAGAAAATGGTCACTACACGGTTGGTTCTTTATACCAGGCAGCCCTAGTTGCGTCGGCCAATTCGGCAGCAGTTCTGTTGGGCAATGCGGTAGCAGGGTCACAGACAGGTGCAGTTAATCAAATGCGTACTTTACTTAAGCGTTGGGGGATTGAAGATGCCAAGATCGTAAATACTAGCGGTCTAAATAATAGTTACTTAGGTGATGATCGCTACCCTAATTCGGCTAGTACGGCTGAAAATGAAATGTCGGCGGCAGATGTTGCTATTGTTGCCCAGCATTTAATGGCCGACTACCCAGAAGTTCTGGAAACAACTAAACAGCGCTCACTGCCATTTCAGGTAAAATCAGGAACGACAACGACTATGAAAACCTGGAACGCAATGTTACCTGGTGAATCGGCCGCGGTCAGTGATTTACCGGTGGATGGCTTGAAGACAGGCACAACGGATTTGGCCGGTGAATGCTTTGCTGGTACCGTTAGCAAAAACGGCAATCGAATTATTACCGTGGTAATGCACGCTAATCAGGCCGAAAAGGATAAAAATGCTCGGTTTACCGAAACGGCAAAATTAATGCACGAGGTTTTCAATACGCAGACTAAACAGACTTGGTTACCTAAAGGGGCACAGGTGAACCAGCTTAAAACCTTGGCGGTACCGAATGGGAAGAATACAGCGGTTAAAATTGGCACTAAGCAGGCACTGACTTTTTGGGCGCCAACTGCTGCAACTAGTAATCAAATAAAACTTAGTTATCAGTTAACGAAGGCGGCCGCAAAGAAACAACTAACAGTACCCGTTAAGGCACAGCAAAAAGTAGGAACGGCCACGGTTCAGTCCAACAATTATCTTCCGGGCTATTCAGTACCAAAAGTGACCTTAGTGACACAAACCTCTGTAGCTAAGGCAACGTTTGGCCAACAAGTTAGTCGGTTCTTCCAAAACATATTTTAAGCGATAGCGTGACGGAAATTATTTTTCCTAGTGGCTGAATAGCTACTTACCGATTAGCGTTTAAATTTAGATGATGAACAAGTACGGTGGTGGAGATTTGCTCATAACTGGGCACTTTCAACACCGTTCTTTTTTTTCGGAAACAAAAGTGAGAATCTCATTTAAACGGGGCTTTTATGCTATAATAAATCACGTATTAAAAACGGTTTTACGTAATTTTTGAATGCCGATGCTACTTTTTCAAACAGGTTTTAATTGGGCATCTGAAGGAGGATCATCATGCAGTTGCAACTAAATGAAGTTATTGAATTACTAAATGAACATCAACTATTAAAAAAGGTCACTGATGCACCAAACGTCATTTTTAAGGGGATTGCTTACGATTCACGTAAGGTGACGGAGGCCTCACTCTTCTTTTGTAAGGGCGCTTTTAAACCAGATTATTTATCAACGGCAAAGAAAAATGGTGCAACGGCTTATATGGCCGAGGCCGAACTAGAAGAGGGCGTGGGTCTAGTTGCGATTATTGTCACTAATATTCAAAAGGCAATGGCGTTAATTAGTGCGGCGTTTTATGACTTTCCGCAAAATCAACTCTTCATCATTGCCTATACTGGGACTAAGGGTAAGACAACGTCGAGCTATTTCACCCGTAATATTTTAAAGGAAACAACATCGGATAAAACAGCCTTATTTTCAACGATTGATCGAATTATTGGGCCTAAACCAGAGCAGGAATTTAAATCTAATTTAACGACGCCAGAATCACTGGATCTTTTTCACGACATGCGCGAGGCGGTGGATTCAGGGATGACGCACTTGGTGATGGAAGTTTCTTCCCAGGCTTACAAAAAAGAACGTGTTTACGGACTTCATTTTGACGTTGGTGTTTTTTTGAATATTACACCAGATCATATTGGACCGACGGAGCACCCTAACTTCGCGGATTATTTACACTGCAAGTTACAGTTGTTAGTTAATTCGAAAATCTGCGTCATTAATGCTGAAACGGACCACTTATTGGATGTTTATCAGGCCGCCAAAACAACTAGCCAGCCAGAAGATATTTATTTATTTGCCCATCAAGATTTTCAGCCTAAAATGGCAGTTCCACCGGTTGATTACCGATTCAAAAGTGATGAGGCCGATTTAATTGAAAGTCAGTTTGAATTTTATCCGGTAACGCCTAAGGCTAAGAAGATCGGTAATGGCGCAACTTACGAATTAAATTTGCCTGGTAACTTTAATGAAAGTAACGCCGTAGCCGCTGCGGTCACCGCTAGTTTAGCGGGGGCAAGTCAAGCAGAAATCGCGCAAGGATTAAGAACTGTCCACGTTCCAGGACGAATGGAATCATTGCAAACGGAACATCATGGCACCATCTACGCGGATTATGCGCATAATTATGCCAGTATGAAAGCATTACTAAGTTTTCTAGAAAGTCAGCAAAAGACGGATAAAGTGATTGTTGTCGTTGGTAGTCCAGGAAATAAGGGAGTTTCCCGCCGGGCAGGCTTTGCTAAGGTTCTGAGTGAGTACGCAGATGTCGCTTTCTTAACAACAGATGATCCTAGTTTTGAAGATCCTTTAAAAATTGCTAAACAAATTGATGAAAACATTGACCATAAGAAAGTCAACGTTACAATTGAAATAGATCGGCCCAAGGCTATCCGCAAGGCCATTGAATTGAGTACGGAAAATGATATTGTCGTGCTCGCCGGAAAGGGTGACGACGCCTACCAAAAGGTTCGTGGTGTCGATACGCCTTACCCAACTGACATGGTCGTTGCTAAAGAAATTGTGAGAGGATTAAAAGATTAATGATGGAAAGTGAAACTGATTTTATCCCAGTACTTTTAGGGAGCGATATTAATGTTTATGGAATGGCACGGGCTTTTTATGAGCGCTACGGTAAAAAAGTGCAGGCCTTTGCCAGTGTCCAATTTGCTCCAACTAAATACAGTAAAGTAGTTGACGTCGAAACCTTCCCGGGATTTAATGAGGATCCTGGTTTTATTGCCAGCATGGAGAAGATCGCCAAGCGTTATCAAAATGTTCATAAAAAAGTGATTTTAATTGCTTGTGGTGATGGCTACGTTGAACTTGTTTCTAAGCATAAAGAGTTTCTACAAAAAACGTTTGTTGTTCCTTACGTTGATTATGATCTTGTCGAGAAATTAATCAGTAAAGAAGCCTTTTACGAAATGGCTGATCAGTATGATTTACCCCATCCGTTAACCCAAATTATTACGTGGGATGACTATAAGGCTGGCGTTGCAAAAATTGATGTTCCATATCAATTTCCAGTTGCGTTGAAACCCTCAAATGCTGTTGAATGGTTAGACATTCATTTTGAAGGACGTAAAAAGGCGTTTCGAATTAAAACTCGGGCAGAATTTGACGATATTGTCAGCAAAATCTACGATAACGGCTATACTTCCGACGTTATCTTACAAGATTTTATTCCTGGTGATGATTCCAACATGCGCACGTTAAACTGCTATGTTGATCAGTATCACCACGTGAAGTTAATGTGTTTGGGACATCCATTATTGGAGGATCCAACGCCAGCTGATATTGGTAACTACGTCGCAATTTTACCTGAATATAATCAAGCACTGTACGATACGATTCAGAAGTTTTTGGAGGCAATCAACTTTACCGGTTATTGCAACTTCGATATGAAGTATGATTCCCGGGATAAGAGCTTTAAATTATTTGAAATTAATTTGCGCCAAGGTCGTAGCAGCTTCTTTGTTACTTTAAATGGGTATAATTTGGCACAAATGCCAGTTGAAGATTACGTCACAGGTGAAATGAAAGATAAACCAACTGTCTATGGTAACAAAGATGAGTCTAAACAAATGTTGTGGCTAGGTGTTCCCGCTAAAGTTTTCAAAAAATACGCACGGGACAATGCCGATAAGCAGCGAGCCCTAAAATTATTAGCGGCCAAACGTTACGGCACAACTGTTTTTTACAAGGGTGACCGCAACTTAAAGCGGTATATTTTGCAGCGTTATTCTTTCTATTTGTACAATGGACGTTTTGCCCAATACTTCAAGGAAAATAAGGAATAGGCTGACTTTGAAAATTGGTTATGGTAGTATTTTTCTAACCAATTTGGGTTAGAGGTGCTTGAAAAAGTATCTTTCCGTGCTTAATTTCATTTAGTGAACAACGCTCGTGACTGGAACGCTTTTATAAGTATTCGCATGTAGTTCATCGTTTTAACCTTATGCTCGCATTTTTAGGAGGTTGGTAGGATGCAACAATTTTTCTCGATTTTAGGTGGAATGGGCACAATGGCGACGGATAGTTTTATTCGAATTTTAAATCAACGAACGCCGGCCAAAAATGATCAAGATTATTTAAACTATAT
Organism: Loigolactobacillus backii; assembly: GCF_003946275.1. Lineage (GTDB taxonomy): Bacteria > Bacillota > Bacilli > Lactobacillales > Lactobacillaceae > Loigolactobacillus > Loigolactobacillus backii. The sequence continues at coordinate 6,848 of NZ_RHNQ01000014.1, read as the reverse complement.
TTTGGTCAATCACGCGACTGTACCGGACCGGACAACTTATCTATTAGATCATAGCAAAACGAATTTTTTGCCGACTTTACTAGAAGATGTGGAACAACAAAATTCATTAAAGCCTGATTTCATGGTAATGGTCTGTAATACGGCCCACTATTTTTACGATGAGCTAAATGCAGCTAGTGACGTGCCATTTTTAAATATGCCTGAAGAAACGGTTAAGGAAATCAAGCATAAATTTCCGACGGCCAAACGAATTGGTTTGGCGGCGACTCAAGGAACTGTCGCGAGTGGCGTTTACCAACCAATAATTAAAAAGGCTGGCTACACGGAAGTTGATCCAACACCTGCAATTCAGCAGAAAATCAACGACTTGATTTATACCTCCATTAAAGAGGAACAAGGCCACGTTGACGCCACACTTTACCACACAATTTTGGCTGATATGGTTCAGGATATGAAGGTTGACGCCATTATTTTAGGTTGCACTGAGTTATCATTGGCCGAAGAAAAGGCGCCGGATCATAATTACCCAGTTGTTGACTCTCAGTCGACAATTGCGGATCGGACACTGGAGTTGGCTCTAAAATTACGGCAAGAACGACAGGCAAAATAAATTAACCGAATAAATAAGCTTCAAGCCCTTCAGCTATTTTTCTGAAGGCTTGGAGCTTATTTTGTCTCTTTTTTCAAACACGCTCTAATTATTTAACGTCTAATTCAACATCTTCAAAATATTTGCTGAAGTGTGCAACGTAATGGCCCGTTTGTAAATGTGGTGGGAGAAGGAAAGTGCCACTGGAAACTTTAGTACCTTTAGGGTAGTCAACACCTTGTTCGGCTAATTTTTTAACTAGCCATTGTAATGAGTTGAGCGGATTTCCGAGAACCTCAGAGGATTTACCAGTGCCGAGTTGTTTTCCGTCAAGGGATAAGGTGCAATCAACACCGGCCAAGTCGTTAACGGCAACCTTGGCAGTCGTTGGTTTTGTGTAAACTACCCGGCCACCAACGGCACCATCGGCAACAACTAAGTATTTCGAAAGGCTAGGGAACCAATCTTTGAACCGTGAGTCAGGCAGCTCAACGCCGGCCGAGACCTCAACTTTGCTGAGCAGTTCGGCCAATGAATCCGTTGCTAAAAGTGCTTCTTTTGCGGTGAAGACCATTTCAACTTCAAGTAGGGGATCCATTAAATCACTGAGTTTAACTGTCGCGTAATTTTTGAGCCAGGCACTGGTTGTTTCAGCGCCATAAAATGGTGAATCAGAGTCAAACATTTTTTGGGTTTCTTCGGAGGTTAGGCTGACTTTATAGCCGCCAACAGCTTCATTTTTAAGTTCGGTAAAAGCACGTTGAACACGATAGGCAGTATCAAAATTAGCAACTTTTTCCTCGTAGTCAGTTGCAGTTAATGGCCGTTTGGTCACCAAGGCTTGGTACAGATCATTAGCAACTTCTTCTTCAGTGGCGTTCTTTGTAGCAAGTACATTCTTTTCTGACATAAAAATCAGCTCCTCAAATAGTTTTTAGAAATAGGTGAGACTGTTCAACAATAAAGTGAGTGTGTTTAAAAGCGGGTAATATTAAGTATACGTATAGTGCATTTCAATAAAAAAATCCCGCAAAGTAGAAAATCTACTTTACGGGACGATTAATCGCGTTACCACCCAAATTTTTATGTTACTCACATAACATAACTCATCACGTACGGAATAATAATCAGAATTATTCGATACGCTAGCAAAATAATGGTTGCTACCAATGACGGTTACTTTAAGCTTCGCGTCATAACTCCAAGGTGATTTTCAAAAATTGTCGTGATGTTTCCTTGCACCTAACGAAACTCGCTGACTCAACGACAATCAATTACTTTTCCTCATCAATGTCTATTTATATCTCATCTATTTCTAATATGGTGTTACTATAAGGCTGATTTTGATGGATGTCAATAGCTATTTTAGATTAAAAATGAGAAAATTAAAATATGATGATATTTTAATGCAAACAAAAAGAAGCTGGGACAAAAGTCCTGGCCTCTCATTGTTTCTGAACATTACCCTAGAACGTGCGCCAAAAGTCTGGGTTCACGTGCCTAACTACGGCTAATCAAATAACCGTACTATGGTTATTCGATTAGCCTACGTTACGCAGTAAATCCAAAAAGGACTTTTGTCCCACTCCCTTAAAGTAATTAATCGTTAGTTGCAGACTCTTTAGCCAATTCTTTAGCGTAAATGTAATCGCGGGTCATTGGCATAAATTTACCGGAGGCACCCTTAGAGATTAAGAATTGAATAACGTCAATGTTGCCAGACTCAAATGAAGCAGCGGCGGCCTGTAAGTAGAGGTCCCACATGCGAGTAAACCGTTCACCTTCAAGCTTGGTAACTTCATCCAAATGGTCATTAAAATTCTTATCCCAAATTTCAAGCGTGTGCTGGTAGTGACGTCGTAAAGGCTCAACGTCATCAATTTGTAACTTAGCGTCGATAATGTGCTGCATATTTTCAGTTAAACCAGGGACATAACCACCTGGGAAAATGTACTTAGTTAACCAAGCATTGGTTGCGCCACCTTGTTGCCGCGTAATGCCGTGAATCAAAGCCACGCCATCGTCCTTCATGTATTTGCTAACCGTCTTGAAGTATAATTCAAGATTTTCTTTGCCAACGTGTTCAAACATACCAACTGAAGTAACGTAATCAAATGGTTCGTGTTTTAATTCGCGGTAGTCGGTCAGCTGAATATCGGCGACATCCTGTAGTCCTTGATCGTTAATTTGTTGTTGAACGTAATTGTATTGTTCTTGGCTCAAAGTAATCCCAGTAACGTGGAGACCATATTCTTTTGCAGCTGTTAGCATCAAGGTTCCCCAACCACAGCCAATATCAAGCAAGGTTCGTCCAGATTGTGGATCCAGCTTATTTAGAATATGGCGAACCTTATTCATTTGAGCCTGCTCCAACGTATCCTTTGGTGATTGGAAGTAAGCACACGAATAAGTCATTGTTGAGTCTAACCATAACTGGTAAAAGTCATTCCCAACGTCATAATGACTTTGAACGTCCTCTTTACTGTGTTTTTCAGTGTGGGACTGTTTAGGTAGGAAACGAATGTATTTTGAATTACGCATAAAGCTGCCAGCGCTCTCGTATGCCGCCGTTAATAGTTTTTGAATACTGTAAGGTCCACCATCAATTTCAATCTTACCGTCCATGTAACCTTCGCCAAGTGCCAATGAAGCATTGTTTAGAATCTCTTTCATTGGAATTACTTCGTGAAATGTGATGGTGACTTCTGGCTCGCCTTCACCGTAAACAACACTCTTGCCGTCCCAATAATTTACTTTAACTGGAATATTAAATGAGTGACTGAAGAGTGTTTTATAAAAAGTCTTTTCAAGCATGTGCCAAAATCCTTCCTCTCGCAATGTAAGTATAAAAGACAGTATACGCCACTTTCTGAAAAGTAGTAAGTGTAAGCAGTTAATGAAGTGTTTTTAATTCTAAAATATACTAGTGCAGGAAAAGTAACCGTAAACATGGTATACTTTGACGAGAAAGTATTCAAGAAGCACATGGCTTTTTAGTGTAACTGGTTAAAAAATTATTGTAATCAAATTAATTAACGGGTTTGAGAGGGTGTTTTCCCGTGAAAAAATTGGTCTCCGTGTTATTGATTTTAGGTAGCGGCTTATTACTAGCAAGTTGTAGTAGCCAAGCGAATAGTGATTACCAAGATGCAATGACACAAGCAAAATCGGCGGTTGATAAAGGAAACTATTCAACGGCACAAGCACAATATAATAAGGCGTTAACTGCTAAAAAATCGGATCAGACGGCACAAACTTCATTAAAACAGGTTAAGTTAATGCGCACCGCCGATACGGACGTTCAGCAGGCCAAAAAGTCCGCTGCTAAAGAAAAATTACAACAAGTGGCAGCAACTGAACATGGCAATTCAACGTTAGTTAAGCAAGCAAAGACACTGCGAGCTAAGCTACCAACAGTTATCAAGCAACAAAAGAATTATCAGCATGAATTGGCACAGGCACGTTCATTAAGTGATAACGGTAATTTTGTTGGTTCGAATGCGGCTATTCGAAAATTGCTTGCTAAAAAATCGATTAATCAAACTTACTACACAACTGTCCGCTCCACGGCCAGAGGCATACGTTCTTCAAATAATGCGTCGATTAGCAGTCAGAAACGAACGGCCACACAGAATAGTCAACAACCAACAATTGCCAAACCATAATGAAACTGGAAAGTGGGGATCATGATGACTGATACGAAGGTAAAAGCTAAAGATCAAAAATTACAACAACGCTACCGCAAATTGCGGCGCCGCCAAATTTTGGTGCCGGTGGCCATTGCGGAGCTTATTGTGCAAGGTCTGGCCATTCGCAGTATTTTACATCGTTCAAGTTTTAAGCGCGGTAATAAATTTGTTTGGTTGCCAGTGACTTTAATTCAACCAATTGGTCCCTGGCTGTATTTCCGCTATGGTCGCGGTAAGAAATAACAGAGTGTTTGGAAAAGCGATTAGATTCTGAGGATTAGCCTAAACAGACGAATCACCTTTGAAAAAGGTGATTTGGCTGTTGTAGCTAACCGCAGGAATCTGCTTTTCCAAACACGTTTCCATAGATTAGTCAGGCAAAGAAAAGTAAAAGCACTTTCCAAGCATGACTTAGATTAAGGATTACTAACGATGTCGATCTAGGATAAACCGAAGTCCGAGTCGCAGCCTAAACAGACGAATCACCTTTGAAAAAGGTGATTTGGCTGTTGTAGCTACTATTCCGCAATTGAGGATTATTAGCCCAAAACGCTAATAATTTTGATGCTTCATCCGTTGTCCATTCAACTACTACTTCGCAATTACGGTTAGTTATTTGCAAAAAGCGCAAATAACTCATGATGCTACGAATGTTGTCTATTCTTGTGGCAAAAACAAGGAACACAGTTATAAAGTCCATAACTGTATTTCCTCGACTAAGTTCGTCTCGGTCACCGCAGGAAGCTGCTTTTCCCAACACGTTTACACTAAATTGGTCAGGTAAACACTAATAAGGTATTTTCCAAACACGATCTAAACTTGGGAATACCATTGAGGTTGGGTCAAAGATCCTAACCCCTAGTTATTTCCGAGCATTACTCTAGAACGTGCGCCAAAAGTCTGGGTTCACATGCCTAACTACAGCTAATTCAATAATCATAGAGCGGTTATTGAATTAGCCTACGTTACGCAGTAAACTCAAAACCGACTTTTGTCCCACTCCGATACCATTGCCCGTTCTACTTACCACGCTAGCTTTATTTGACAAGCGTCCCGTTAAAGCCGTATGCTTTTTAATAAGTAACGGCTTTTTGTTTATGGACCTAATCTGGAGGTATTTCGTAATGCAAATGACAGAATTAATTGCTAAAAAACGACACGGAGAACCGCTTTCGGCAGATGAGATCTCCTTTTTAATCAAGGGGCTCGGCGATGCTAGTGTGACTGATGCCCAAATGGGTGCTTTTCTTGAGACATTAGCTTTCAAGGATAGTACTGATTTAACTGAGTTAACAGACTTTACAATGGGATTAGCGTATTCCGGCGGCGTCTATGATTTATCTGCTATTCAGGGGATTAAAGTGGACAAACACGCTACTGGGGGATTAGGGGACAAAACATCCTTGGTTCTGTTGCCCTTAGTTGCTAGTTTAGGCATTCCCGTCGCTAAATTAAGTCAGCGCTCGTTTAATCATTCAGGCGGTACGTTAGACAAATTAGAATCAATTCCTGGTTTTCGGGTTAATTTAACGCCGGATGAATTTGTCCAGGCCGTCAAGGAGATTGGTCTGGCAATCGCTGCCCCAGTCGATGAGTTGGCACCGGCCGAACAGAAGTTACGGCGGTTGCGGCACGAAACTGATACGATGGCAATTCCGTCCTTGGTAGCCTGTTCAACGCTAAGTCAGAATATCGCAACCGGTGCAGATGCCGTTATTTTAGATATTAAAACTGGTAGCGGGCATGATCTGTTGAATGAGGAGCAGGCTGAACAATTAGCGCACCTTATGGTTAACGTCGGTAATGAGGTTGGTAGGCGAACACTGGCCGTTGTTTCCGATATGAGTCAACCCTTGGGCCACGCTATTGGTAACGGCGTAGAAGTTGTGGAAGCTATTGCGACGTTAAAAAATGGTGGGCCAACTGATTTACGTAAATTAGTTCTGGAATTAGGAACGCACATGGCACAGCTTGGTGGTTACGGGGCCAACGCCGAAGATACGCGGGCTGCTTTAATTGGTAACTTGGCAACTGGGAAAGCTCTTGCTAAGTTCCGTGATTTAATCGTTAGTCAGGGTGGCGATCCAGACGTTATCGATCATCCAGAAAAATTGACTGCGTCTGCTTACACAAATGACGTTCGGGCCAGCAGCTCAGGTTACGTAAGTACCATTGATGTTGATCAAATGGGGCACGCTATTCAAACCTTAAATGCTGGGCGGAAGAATGCGGAGCAAAAATTAGATTTAGCAGCCGGAATTGTTTTACGGAAAAAGATTGGTGACTCCGTAGAGGCCGGCGAAGTGTTGGCAACAGTTTACAGTAGTGATGCTGATTCAGTTGCTGCCCAAGAAGAAGTTCGTGGCGCCATTGAGCTTGGTGAAATGCGTAAAGATACTAAATTAATTCACCAAGTAGTTGCGGAATAATAAATAATTAAAAAATAGTCTAAAGAATAAATGCAATGAGGCTAGGACAAAAGTCCTAGCCTCGTTTTTTTGGGTCTCTGTCAAATCGTATTGGTGGAGATTTTGAACGGCACATTCACTTCGGTGAATGTGCTTTTTGTT
>NZ_RHNQ01000139.1 GCF_003946275.1 Loigolactobacillus backii | reverse complement strand
GTTTGATCCGTGAAACTAAATGGTGATAGTTACGAAAACCAAAAGCCGTTCGCTGGATCTGTTTGATCATACGATTGATGCCCTCGATGGGACCGTTCGAATACTTTGATTCACTGGCATTGAGGATGATCTCTAGGTTCTTCTTGAAGGTGATTAGCGTGGCCTTCATTTTGGGACTGAGTTGCTCATTGTGATATAAATAGATCACGAGCCCATCTTTATCGTGATTTTTTAGACAAGTCATGATGCCTTGCATGATGGTGTAGGTGTTCGCCAACGTTTCATCGAGTTCAAGACCTAACTGCACGCGTTCTTGCTGGGTTAATTGTTGGCGCAGATGGCGGTCATAAAATAATTGTTTAACCTCCAGGCCATCACAATGTTTTAAGAACAGTTTCCAAGCGAATTTTAGGGTCCGATATTCTTTCGTTCGTTTAGAATATTGTTTCATGAGCTGCACGCGACTTTGGTTGAACGCTCTGGTCATCATGGCGACAATGTGAAACCGATCAACGACGATCTTAGCGTTGGGGAATACGGCTTTAACAATGTCTTGGTAGTAACTATTAAGGTCTAAAGTCACGGTTTTAACGCGCTGACGCACACTGAGCGGAAACTGATTAAAGTAATCAAGAATACTTTGTTTCAACCGATCCGGCAGGATCTGTTGAATTTCATGATCACCAGCACCGTTAATGCAAATAAAGTGTAGGACACCACCAACACCACGTACTTCATCCATCGCTAAATGTTCGGGCAGATAGTTGTAATTCCGGCGAAAGAGATCATCATATTTATCTAAGTAGCGACAAACAGTACTGGGTGAGACATTATTGTCACAAGCAATACTCTTTTGGGTCCGATCATCTTGTAAGTGCATAAAGATCTTTTGGCGAGTCGCCCGAGAGATATTGCAATATTTATCAACTAGCTCAGTCGTTGCCATAACACTAGTCCCACAGTTTTTACAAAGCAGGCGTTCTTTATGTAGTTCTAGATAAACCGGCTCACTGGCATTGGCAGCTAGGTAGGTCACCCGGGCACGATAGTGACCATTATGATTGAACTGATCAAAGCCACACTGGGGACAACGCTTAAGGCTGGTCTTGACAGTGGCGCGATAGACTTTAATTCGTCTGTTTTGTTTGTATTCGTAACCATAATCGAAAAAAATGACATTTGGGTCTTTAATACTGAGCGCAAATTTTATATGATTGTCTATAGGGTTCACGGTTTTCTCATATCCTTTCAAATGATACT
>NZ_RHNQ01000138.1 GCF_003946275.1 Loigolactobacillus backii | reverse complement strand
GAGTGTTTAAATAATTATGTGTAAATGATTTATTGAGAATTGAAAAAGGGAAGCCTCTCCCTTATGATAGTTAGCGTCTAAACAAACATCACAGGAGGCTTCCCCATGAATCAGTTTACCAAAGAAATCGTCACAGCACTAGCACAGCATCAGGATCTAGCTATTATTTTTAAAGACCAACTAGAAACGGCCGTTAATGAGCTATTACAAAATGAACTTTCTGCATTCTTGGGTTATGAGCCCTATGACAGGAATGGCTTCAATTCAGGAAATTCTCGTAATGGACACTACATGAGAACCTTTAATACAAAATATGGCGAATTGAAGCTTACGATTCCCCGTGATCGGAACGGAGAATTCGTTAACCACACATTACCAGCCTATCAACGCCGAACAGATCAGTTAGAACAAACCGTCATTCAGCTTTATCAAAAGGGAATTACCACTCATGAGATCGCAGATCTGATGGAAAAGATGTATGGTTCCTATTACACGCCACAGACAGTTTCCAATCTAACTAAGGTAGTTAATGAACAAGTTGAAGCTTTCAAGAATCGAACGTTATCAGAAAGGTACGCCGTCGTTTATTTAGATGCCACTTATCTTCCCTTACGACGTGACACAGTTGCCAAAGAAGCAGTTCATATTGCGATTGGCATTCAACCTAATGGTCATAAGGAAGTGCTATCTTACAAGATAGCTCCTACAGAATCTAGTTCTGTGTGGTCTGAAGTACTAGCTGATTTGAAGCATCGTGGCGTGCAACAAACCTTACTTTTTGTGGCTGATGGATTGGTTGGCCTAGAAACTGCCGTTGGCAAATATTATCCGGACGCCGTTATTCAACAATGCCTAGTTCATGTAAGCCGTAATATTTCACATCATATCCGGGTTCATGACCGTCAAGCTGTGTTAAATGATTTTAAGTTAATTCATCAAGCAACCAATAAACGAATGGCTGAGCACAGCTTAGCCAACTTTGTTAATCATTGGCGCAAAAGATATCCCAAAGTTACACAAGAATTATTAAAAAACCAGAAATTACTGGTATGTTTTAATTTTCCACCGGCTATCCGTTCTAGTATTTATAGTACCAATCTTATCGAATCATTTAACAAAAAATTTAAGCGGCAAACAAAGAAACGTGAACAATTTCCCAATGAAGAATCTTTGGAAAGAACCTTAATGACCGTAATTCTTGATTACAATGACAAATTTGGTCGACGGACACATAAGGGGTTCAACCTAGTTCAAGACACTTTAGAATCAATGTTTTAGTTCAAAGGTGAGAGGCTTTTTCATTTACACATAAAATTTGACACTCTC
>NZ_RHNQ01000137.1 GCF_003946275.1 Loigolactobacillus backii | reverse complement strand
GAGAGTGTCAATAATTTTGTGTAAATGAGTAACTCTTATTCGCACGATTAAATAACCAATTTCAAAACATTGATTCTAATGTATCTTGGCATTGTTTGAAACCACGATGAGACTTACCAAAGTTCTTATCGTTGTAGGCCAACATCTGTGTGACTAGGAAACGATCCAACGCAGCTTCATTTGGAAATTGTTCTTTCACTTTGGTTTTTCGCTTAATTGATTTGTTGAAAGATTCAATAAGATTGGTTGAGTAGATCGAGGCTCTAATACTTGTCGGGAAATCAAAGAAAGTAAGCAGATTTTTGGTCTCCGCTAAGTGCTTCGTCATTCTAGAATAGCTAGGTGCCCAGTGTGTAATAAAGGTGGCCAGAATCGCTTGTGCCTCAGATTTGGTCGTTGCTTGATGGATCTGCTTGAATTCAGACATAACGGCCTGTCGGTCACTAACACGTACTTTTTTGAAAATATTACGACTCATATGAACGAGGCAACGCTGAAACTTTGCCTGTGGGTAGCTTCTTTCAAGTGCTGATTCAAGGCCCACCATTCCGTCAGCGATGACTAGTTGGACGTTGCTGATACCTCTTTTTACAAGTCCACCTAATAATTCTGACCAAACTTCACCATTCTCAGTTGGAGCGATTTGGTAATCAAGGATCTGTTTCTCACCGCTTGCTGTAATGCCAATCGCGATATGGACCGCCTCACGTTCAACCGTCTTTCGTCTGAGCGGAAGATAAGTCGCATCGATGAAGAGACAAACGAAGCTTGACTCAGTAAAATGACGCTTATGAAAAGCCGCAACTTGCCCTTCGACGACCTGGGTCATGTTTGAGATTGTGGTTGCGCAGTAGTGCGATCCATACATTTTCTCAATGAGATCGGCAATTTCACGTGTTGTGATCCCTTTTTCGTAGAGCTTGAGAACCATTTCTTCTAGGGCATCAACCCGGCGCGTATAGGATGGAATAAGTGCTGCTTTGAATTCACCATTACGGTCACGGGGCACACAAATATTTAGTTTTCCATACTCGGAAGCTATTTGGCGAAAGTACTGTCCGTTTCTGGAATTACCGCTGTTGAAGCCACTGCGATCATATGGATCGTAGCCTAAAATTGCGGTCAGTTCAGCTTGAAGCAGGCTGTTGACTGTTTTCTCCAATTGAGTACGAAAAACCTCCTTTAAATTTCCTTGAGCTAGTAGTGTTTGGACGATTTCTTTGTTAAACTGATCCATGGGGAAGGCCTCCGTTGATTATGTTTGGCGATTTAATCATACGGGGAAGGTCTTCCCTTTTCAATTACTATTTACACAAAATATTGTACACTCCC
>NZ_RHNQ01000136.1 GCF_003946275.1 Loigolactobacillus backii | reverse complement strand
GAAACTGTCAAATCTTTTGTGTAAATAGATCTTTCTCATAGATTGATTTTTTATTCTTTATTTAATCAAAGTAAGATTCTAAGGTGTTCTGAACCTGACCAAAGCCTTTGTGGATTCGCTTGAAATATCGATCATTGTAGCTCATTGCTTGTATTCCAATAAAAGTATCAAGCGACTGTTCAGTTGGAAACTCTGCTTTAGGTTTGGCTTTGCGCTTAACAACATTATTAAAGGATTCAATCATGTTAGTTGAATAGATTGAACTTCTGATCTGTTTCGGATAGTTATAAAAAACTAGCAGGTCCGGCTCGATGTCTTTCAGGTTTCTTATGACATGATTATAACTCTTGTCCCATTTGGCATAGAAGGCATGCAATACATCAACAGCAGCTGCTTTATTGGCTTGCTGGTGAATCTGCTTGAATTCGTTCATAATTGCCTCACGGTCTTCTACACGTACTTTAGCGCAGATATTACGCATGACGTGAACCAAACAGCGCTGGAAGTGAGCTTTAGGATAAGTTTGCATTAGTGCAGTTTTCATACCCACAACACCATCTGATAAAAATAATTCAACTTGTTTAAGGCCTCTGCTTTTCATATTTTGAAGCAACTCCGTCCAGACTTCGATATTTTCGCTAGGAGCTATGCAATAATCGATCACTTCTTTGTGACCGTTGGGCTTGATACCAATGGCAATATATACTGCTTCTCGTTCAAAAGTTTCTCGACGCAACGGTATATACGTTGCATCAAGATAAACACAAAAGAACTTATCGCTCAGTTTATGCTTGTGATAAGCCTCAACTTTAGGAATCATTTGCTTAGAGATATTAGACACTTGAGCGGGACTATAATGGCTGCCATACATTTTTTCGATCAAATTAGCTATTTCTCTAGTGGTTACACCTTTAGAATAAAGCTTTATAACCATATCTTCTAAGAGATCAGTATGTTGTTTATAGTCTGGCAGAGTGTGTTGATGAAACATACCATTGCGATCTCGTGGCACCTGGATTTCAATTGATCCAAACTGGGTATCAATTTTACGGAAATACGCGCCATTTCTAGAATTACCAGTATTCCAGCCGTCTCTTGCATAAGGATCATAACCTAAAAAGGCAGTTAATTCAGCTTCTAACAAGTCATTAACTGCTTGCTGGAGTTCTTTGCGCAATAAATCGTTTATTTTGTCTTGATTGAATAGAGCTTGAGCCATATTTTTGGTAAAATCATTCATGAAGGAGTTCTTCTTTCTGTATGTGTTTTTTGTTCAAACCAATCATACGAGAAAGGAACTCCTTTTTCTAATGTTTTTGAAAATTAATTTAAGGAATCATTCATCCTTACACAAACTATTTTACAGTCTC
>NZ_RHNQ01000135.1 GCF_003946275.1 Loigolactobacillus backii | reverse complement strand
TGAAGTGAACCCTTAAAATTGGACAAATTATTAAGCTGCTTTTTGAACGGCGAGTTCTCGGTATTTTACCGGGGACTTGCCGTTTAATTTTGTCTTAATACGACGATTGTTATAGAAGCCTATCCAATCTGTCATTGCTTGAATTAGGCTAGTTTTATCTTCAAAATGTTCATCCATCATTTCTGCTTTCATAATATGAAAGAATGATTCCATTACAGCGTTATCAAGGCAAGTCGCTTTACGAGACATACTTTGAAATGCACGATGCTCTTTTAACAGCGTTCGCCATTGGTGATGTTGATACTGAAAACCTTGGTCAGTATGAACAGTTGTCCGATATTTTAGTGCTGGAAGTCCTTCCAAAGCTTCTTTAAGTGGTCTAATGGCGAATTCCACTGTCGGATGTTCACTAATATTAAATGCTAAAATTTCTCCAGAGAATAGATCTAGTACCGGTTCCAAATACACGCGTTCTTTCATTTCCATGGATCCATATCGAAATTCACTGACGTCTGCTACAAGTTTCTGATAGGGCCTGTCGGTTTTAAAGCGGCGCTTCAAGCGATTAGGGGCAACCCTACCAACTAATCCTTTATACGAGTTGTATTTACGAGTTTGTCGATTAAAGGCGTGACATAACCAGTCGTGTTCCTGCATAATGCGTAAGACTCGCTTGTGATTTATCTGAAATCCTAAATCATGCAAGGCACTTGTCGTTCGACGGTACCCGTACTTCTTTGTATATTTTGAATCGTGTTGACGAATTTCATCAATTGCCTGAATAACTTGATCATCATTGAAGGTACGTTCCTTATGATTTCGAGTGTAGTAATACGTGCTACGCGGTATTTTAATTACTTTAAGAATCAATTTGACCGATACTTGGAATATTTGCCTCAACTCAGTCGCTATTTCTGAGATTTCCTTTGTGCTGATTTTTTCTGAGCTAAGGCCTCTAATTTTTTTAAGTATTCATTCTCAATCTTCAACATTTGATTCTCTTTTTGAAGTTGCTTTAAGGTCTCTTTCGTCGTTAAGCTGTCCTTTTGGACAACTGGTTTAACGTTCTTATTCTTGTGTTTTACCATGTTTTTTGAGTTGCCCCGCTTTCGCTCAAGCCCCTCAATTCCTAATGCCTCAAATCTCTTTTCCCATTGCCAAATCGTACTTGGCGAAGATAAATTAAAGTGTAAGGCGGTTACTGGAAGTGAAGCCTGATTTTGTTTCTTCCAGTTTAATACATCAACTTTGAACTGACTAGTGTATTCTAAGTCCCTAGCTTTTGGCTGAAGTCCCTTAATACCAAACCTTTCAAATCGCTGAACCCAGATTGAAATGGTAGTACGGTTACCAATTTCATACTTTCTCGCTAGTGAAAATGCTGCCTGACCACTTAAATACTCGGTGACAACTTTAACTTTAAAATCGAAATTAAATTTACTCATAACGAAACCCCCAAGATTGGATTTTTTCTGTCCAATCTTGGGGGTTCACTTTA
>NZ_RHNQ01000134.1 GCF_003946275.1 Loigolactobacillus backii | reverse complement strand
TAACTAAAGGTTGAAAGTTAAATAGTTACCCAATACCCCAGTCTGCTGGGGTATTTTAATACAAAAATAGACATGAAACCATTCACATCTGTATACTTAAAGCGTCTAAACAAAAACCATACAGAGGAGTTTCATGCCCATGTCTACTATACAATACAATGACACTGATATTCATCATTCTTTTGCTCATTTTTCAAAATTGGTCCATCTCTCCGCTATTTTGCGTCGTGTCAATATCCATAAATCGCGCGGTATTAAAACTGAACGCTTATTTGAGTGGTTATTGACCACAATCTTTAATCGCTACTCCATTTTTAGAGCAGAAAAGGCTAACGATTTTTCAAAACGAACTGTTCGAAATTGCCTAAATGACCCGCATATTAATTGGCAACGGCTGGTTCAGCTATTAGCGATTCATTTGATTCAATACGTTCAACATTTTACCGATCCAAGACGGCGACAGGCTTTGATCATTGATGATTCATTGTTTAAACGTGAATTTTCACGCAAAACTGAACTATTGGCCCGTGTTTTTGACCACGACAAACAGCAGTATTTTAAAGGCTTCCGGACACTAACTTTAGGCTGGAGTGACGGCAACACTTTTTTACCGCTGAACTTTGCCTTGATGTCATCAAGCCACGCCAAAAATCGATTTGGGCGCCTTAAGTCCAATGATCAACGATCACTGTCCGCAAAACGACGTACGCAGGCAACACGTAAAATGACCGCTGTCGCTTTAGAATTGGTAGATGAGGCAATCAAATCTGGAATCAAGGCCAAATACGTCCTATTCGATAGCTGGTACACGTCACCGCGGATGTTTGCGGCATTGCTAAAACGTCACTGTCATGGGATTGGCATGTTGAAAAAAACTAAAAAGGTTTATTTTCGTTATCGTGGCCGCGAAATGGATATTAAGACCTTATACGCTAATTTGCGGCGCAGTAAATGGCCAATTAAGGATAACTATCTATACAGTCCCATCGTCACATTTGAAGTTGATGGCGAAAAGATCCCAATGAAATTAGTTTTCGTAACCAAACGCGGCCAGGTTGATCAATATCTTGTATTGGCGACCACAATGACTGCTCTAAGACCAGAAGCAATCATTCAGATGTACGGTCGGCGGTGGCAGATCGAATGTTATTTTAAAGTCGCCAAACAATACCTGCAATTTGATCAGACTCAAGTCCAAAGCTACGATGGGCTCTGCGGTCATCTAGCAATGGTCATGTTAAGCTATGACGTCCTTGCATTGGCACAACGCGAAAACATGGACGACAGGACACTGGGTGACTTATTTTTCGATTATGGGCGCCCGTTGCCCGATATTAAGTTAGTAAGTGCGTTGAATTGGTTGATACAAACAATTACTGGTCTAGGTGAAAAACTCGACATGGCGGTTGAAACATTAAATATGATTTTTGACGAATTTATAAAAGCATTACCGAATAGCCTTGGCAGGCTACTCGGTAATGCTCAATGAAGTGGAAATTAGTAATATAATGTGCCATAACCGTTTGGCATCAATGGTTACGGTCCATTTTGATACTTTCAACCTTTAGT
>NZ_RHNQ01000133.1 GCF_003946275.1 Loigolactobacillus backii | reverse complement strand
TTTTGACGTTCATCTTGAAATTGACCTTGTGAGAAGTCGTTAGCGTCTTTCTTTTCAGGCTTCCAAGTAAAAGAATAACCAATCACTGGTTTCCCGCGGCCTTTACCATATTTTTTTCTAACCGTTAGGCCTCTAAAAAGAGGCGTAAGTTCCTCTTTGATGGGTTTTAAAACGGATTGATTTATATTGCTACTTTTATAGCTTTTAGGGACATCTAATAGCTCGTTAAAGTCTGCAACTGAAAAGTAAGCGTACCCAGTAGTTCTAAATTGTTTTAGTAACCGAAACATGGTTTTTGCGTAGCTACTTTTTAAATCTCTGAATTCTGATAAAGCATAACGAACCCAACTTTCCAGCTCATTTAATAATTTTATAGCTTTGGGGTAAATTTTAATATCAACATAAGGATCATCAGCATGGCCGTTTATCTCAAATTCGGTAAACATAACAAAAAATTCACGATGCAGCCCATCTTTACTACGCCTTCCAAAGCGTAAGCCTAAAATTTTTTGATAAGTACTTTCAATATCGTCAATAAATCGGTTATTTGCTGTAGGTTTATATGCACTTAATTCTTTTAATTGATCAAATGAAAACCTTACAGTTTCGTCACCCTTGTCACGCATTCTAGAAACTATTGAGAAGAATAAATTCATTTCAACAGGAGTGAATTTTCGAAGTGGGATTGTATTTAATTCAGGATCATATTTAACAATTTCATTACTCAAATGAAGCACCTCTTTTAATGAATATGGTTTTATGAATATATAATACTACAAAACTCTATCTATAAACAGACAAAACTCTATCTATAAACAGACAAAACTCTATCTATAAACAGACAAAACTCTATCTATAAACAGACAAAACTCTATCCATAAACTTCTGTACGCCTTGGGGGAGTAAGGCTCAAGAGGGGTCTAAAAGAGGTTTAAAAGAGGTTTATAAAAGAGGTTTAAAAGAGGCACCACTGTACAAGATCAAAATCTAAAACAAAAATACAAAGGAGTGAGCCCAAAAACAGGCTCACATTAAACTCCAGTCGCTACGCTCTTTGCGCCTCACTTCGTTCGTTGCCTACAAAGGAGTGACAAGCCACATTTAATCGGGCGCTAACGCCCCGAACCCCGTCCAAGCTGAGCCAGCTTAACCGCTTTTTCACTCGCCGTTAGGCAGGAAAGCAAAGTTTTATAGAAACTTTGGCTTTCGCCAATTCAGTGTTAAGACTGGTTTAAAGCTGTCAATTCCTTATGCTCCCACGCTTTGCTCGTCCGCTACCATTGACAGCAAACAGTTAGTTTTTCTGAATCTTAACAAGAACTTAGCTGCTATGTTCGTTTTTAAGGGCCTCATTCTTCGTTTTTAGCGGTTTTGAGACTGTTTATATATTTATACCAAAGCAAAAACAAAAAGCCCTCAGCAGGCTCTTAGAGGGCTAAATAACGAAGCCAGGACGATTAATAATATCTTCTTGTCTTTTTTGCAAAACATAAGTGTATAAGGAATCATACAAGTTCCTTTTGATCTCATCAGGTTCATTGACAGAAGCTTCAAACAATTCTTGAATATCAACTTGCCAAGGATCAGCAAGCATTTCATCAATGGG
>NZ_RHNQ01000132.1 GCF_003946275.1 Loigolactobacillus backii | reverse complement strand
TTTTGACGTTCATCTTGAAATTGACCTTGTGAGAAGTCGTTAGCGTCTTTCTTTTCAGGCTTCCAAGTAAAAGAATACCCAATTACTGGTTTCCCGCGGCCTTTACCATATTTCTTTCGAACAGTTAGGCCTCTAAAAAGAGGGGTTAATTCTTCTCTGATTGGTTTAAGAACGTATCTATCAACGTCTCCCGGCTTTTTCCAATAACTTTTAGGAATATCAAGTAACTCAAAAAAATCTTCTTTTGATAAAAAAGCATAACCGGTTGTTCTGAAACCTTTTAACAATCTAAAAGCGGTTTTAGCATAACTGCTTCGAAGATCTCTAAATTCCGCTAAAGCATATCTAACCCACGTGTCTAAATTATTAAGAAGTGGCAAAGCATCTTTATATACTTCAATGTCTATATAAGGAGAATCAGCTTCACCAACAATTCTGAATTTAGTAAACATAACAAACATTTCTCTATTTAATCCAGATTTACTACGTCTTCCAAAATGAAGCCCCATTAGTTTTTCATAAGTTCTTTGAATATCATCTTCAAAGCGATTATTTGCAGTTGGTTTATAGTTGCTCAAGTCTTTAAGTTGTTCAAAAGAAAATCTAACTGTTTGATCCCCTTTATCACGCATACGAGAAATAATTGAAAAAAATAGATTCATTTCAATAGGGGTGAATTTACGTAAGGGAATAGTATTAAGTTCTGGATCATATTTTATAAGTTCATTGCTCATAATTACACCTCCACAACTATTATATAAAATCAACGATTGTTTATCAACGATCACTATTAAAAACCTCGTTGATAAACAGACAAAACCTCGTTGATAAACAGACAAAACCTCGTTGATAAACAGACAAAACCTCGTTGATAAACAGACAAAACCTCGTTGATAAACTTCTGTGAGCCTTGGGAGAGTAAGGCTCAAGAGGGGTCTAAAAGAGGTTTAAAAAAGGTTTATAAAAGAGGTATAAAAGAGGCACCGCTGTACAAGATCAAAATCTAAAACAAAAATACAAAGGAGTGAGCCAAAAACCGGCTCACATTAAACTCCAGTCGCTATGCTCCTTGCGCCTCACTTCGTTCGTTGCCTAAAAAGGTGTGGCAAGCCACATTAATTCGGGCGCTGACGCCCCGAACCCCGTCCAAGCTGAGCCAGCTTGCCTGCTTTTTCACTCGCCGTTAGGCAGGAAAGCAAAGTTTTGTAGAAACTTTGGCTTTCGCCATTTCAGTGTAAAGACTGGTTAAGAGCTGTCAATTCCTTATGCTCCCACGCTACGCTCGTCCGCTACCATTGACAGCAAACAGTTAGTTTTTCTGAATCTTAACAAGAATTTAGCGGCTATGTTCGTTTTTAAGGGCCTTATTTTTTGTTTTCAGCGATTTTAAGGCTATTTATATACATTTATACCAAAGCCAAAATAAAAAGCCCTCAGCGACTTTTTAGAGGGCTAAATTACAAAGCCTGGGCGATTAATAATATCTTCTTGTCTTTTTTGCAAAATATAAGTGTATAAGGAATCATACAAATTCCTTTTGATCTCGTCAGGTTCATTGACAGAAGCTTCAAACAATTCTTGAATATCAACTTGCCAAGGATCAGCAAGCATTTCATCAATGGG
>NZ_RHNQ01000131.1 GCF_003946275.1 Loigolactobacillus backii | reverse complement strand
CTTATGTCATTAAGTAATGACACGGTTCTAACCCTTTAATTATACAGTATCAAA
Organism: Loigolactobacillus backii; assembly: GCF_003946275.1. Lineage (GTDB taxonomy): Bacteria > Bacillota > Bacilli > Lactobacillales > Lactobacillaceae > Loigolactobacillus > Loigolactobacillus backii. Next base: position 1,592 of record NZ_RHNQ01000131.1, on the reverse strand, counting down.
AAAGAGGCCACAACTGTTAAGTTGTGACCCTATTTTTGATGATCTATGCATTTTTTGTGGAATATGATAATTGGTGGATTGCAAATTTAATCCGAATGCTCTGCCAAATTATGAGCGATTAAGTTTTCTATTGGATTTATTGGATCTCGCTAAACTAAGCGGACCTACTCAGTGATCTTTTAAAATCTGTTTTTAATCTTTGTTAGATAGAATCCCCTTTGATTTAATTTCATTAAAAAGGTGATTTCAGATGATTAATTATCCCAGCGATATTACGCGACAGCAATTTGACCTAATTCGACCTGCTCCTATACTGAAATTTGGTACCAAAATCATTAGATTTTGTGTCATAATGATAAAAATCAGAATAGGAGTTTTTTTATGAAATATTATTCAGATGAATTTAAAACGCGCGCATCAACTTTAAAATCAAACAAGTCGTTGGCTTGACCAATAAAGATCCGATCACCACGGAATATCGTTTTTTGAAGCAAACAATCGAACGCTTAAATCGCAGTTTTAAAGGTAATTACCGTGCCAGTACTGGTTTTGGTTCACCAACTGGCTCAGCTAGTTACACAGCCTTATATTCGGCTGCTTATAACTTTTTACGGCCACATGAAGCGCTCGATTATCAGGTGCCGGTGTCCTTACCCGAATTGCAAGATAAACCCCGCATGTACGATAAGTGGCTGGCGCTGATTGATTTGGCGCCAAAACAATTACCGACTGCGCAACCAGCCTGAATCAGAATCAGTCTAAGTTCAAAATTTAGCGAGCTGTAGGCTTGTTTTGTGCTACTTATAAACGACTATAACCGATCTTAAGCAGTGCGAGTGTGGCACCAATATCGTTAAATGAGCTAATACTAGCGATCACTTTCTCGGTAGCAGTCACACCCCTTCCTGAACCACGGTTTTCATAGAACTTTTGACGTTACCTTTAATTTAATTGTATCAAAAAAGCCGTGCCACCCCTAGCCCGGCTTCAACCTCAATCTTATTTTATCTGTATTACAAAAGCTTGCTTAAATTTTACATCTAGACTTCAGCCGCGTTGATCATCGCTTGCATAAAATCCAAGCGCCGAATATGCCGCGGTATGAATTTCCGAATTTCATCATCATTGAAGCCAATTTGTACTTTATTTTCAGTGACAATAATCGGTTTACGTAGTAAGTGGGTCCGTTCGCAAAGTAATTTTAAAGTTTCATTAAATGACATATCTGGTAGCTGAGCAGCAACTTCTGGATACGCACGCGAACGAGTAGAAATAATATCATCAAAACCATTTTCAGTCAGGCTTAAAATGTGCTTCAATTCTGCGGTCGTTGGCGCCTTTTTACCGACATTTTGTTCTTCAAATTGGACATCGTGGTCCCGAAGCCATTGGCGCGCCTTTCGTGAAGAATTACAACTTGTCTGCGTAAATAATTTGATCATTGTGCTTCACTCCCCTTATCTTTTGCCTTTAAAATTTATAGTATTCATAATGTATAATTTATTCCCAAATTGCAAGAACAAATTAGCCACGCAATAAATCCCGGCAAGACAGTATTTTCATTGATATTCATATTTTAAAGATTCAATCTT
>NZ_RHNQ01000130.1 GCF_003946275.1 Loigolactobacillus backii | reverse complement strand
TTGGACTTTTCCACAGCCAATTTCTCACCAGCAGAAATTCAAAAGCAAAACCAGGATTTGGTGAACCATGCTAATGACTTTTTAACTGATGAAGACAGCGGTTTACCGGTTTTCTTAGAAGCTGTCTAAAATCTCTTAAGTAATAGTGCTAAAAACGCTAAAACGACCATTTGCAGACTGGTGGTTAATTGACGCTCACAATTTTTCCAAAGTCGCCGACAATTCTCTAGCCAACTAAAAGATCGTTCGACTACCCAACGTTGGGGCATGACTTCGAATCGATGCAACTCATTGCGCTTCGCAACCTGCACGGTTGCGTTTAAATTACTGGCTACATCGAGCTGAAAATTAACGCCTGAATAACCACCATCAACTAAGACATTTTGAACCTGGCGTAAATGCATGGCATGTAAAGCGATCATTGCACTGGCCCCGTCTCGATCAGAGACGTTCGCTCGCGTCATGTGAATGGCCTGCGGAAAGCCATTGATATCAACTGCCAGATGGCGCTTAATCCCCGAGATTTTCTTACCAGCGTCGTAACCTTTGTTTTCAGCAGTAGCGGTGTTTTTGACGCTCTGAGCGTCAACGATAATAAAGGAAGTTAAAGCTGAACGTCCTTGGTAAGTTCGCCGAGCAATGACAATTTTTTTAAAACTTGTTCCAATAAAGAATCAGCCGTAGGCTCAGCTTTAGTTGACCAAATTTTGTAATAGTTGTAAACTGACCGCCATTCTGGGAAATCACCGGGGACTTGACGCCATTGGCAACCGGTTTTCAAGACATATAGGACCGCACAGAAGACCTCGTAGAGGTCATATTTTCGAGGCTTAGTTCGCTTACGAAAATTTTCTAAAGCTGGTCGAATTAATTCAAATTGTTGCCGAGTAATATTGCTGGGATAATTTTTCATAGCTTAAACTCGCTTTTTACATAGAAGTATATCAAAAATCATAGATCTTGGACAGCTTCTTAGAACCCGAAGCCGTGCAATTACTTAGTTTTTGGTGCCGTACCCCACAACAAATGCGGCGCTTCATTGGCATTATCTTAAATGCTAAGTACCGAGTTGAGAAGGATCATAAAGATATTGGCGTCATAATCCCACCGGACGACGAAGAACTTAAATTTTTAATGACTAAAGCCTTGAGACGTTACTTTAACGCCCTAAGAAGCAATGAGAAGGACATCAAGAACGTGGAAAACTACCTGTACGGCACCATGCAAAATCTATTTGGTGTTTGGTGGAATAAACAAGCGGCTAGAGAATACGCGGCCAAACACCCCGAAGAAGAAAAGCCGGCCGACAACGACAACCGTGGGTTGTACTACTAGTCCTAGAAGGCTGCAAAATCCTTTCTAAACGGTTTTGAGACTTACTCACCCCTTTATGCTTAAGCTATATTTAACTGGCTTAAACAGAAGAATAGGGGCTTTTAAATGAGTGCCAGAGCTAACCAGGCTAACCAGCTCAAAAGTTCAGCCTTTAGATCAACGCCGAGCTCAAGTGATTTGAGGCCAGGGCTTTATCTATTGATAAGGTACTCAAAAGGTAGTATAGTGGTAGTAGTAAAATAAAGGAGATGAGACAATCATGGCAGTTAAGGAAAAGAAACGGGTCCAAGTCAAGATTGATAAAGATTTGGCCGATGA
>NZ_RHNQ01000013.1 GCF_003946275.1 Loigolactobacillus backii | reverse complement strand
AGCTAAATGGTTAAATTAATTAAAATATGCCCTGTGATACCAAGGGATCAGTCTGTCTTCATACTTTCAAGTTTCAGTTTGATGATTAGTAAAAGCCTCTTTTAACTTCTTATTTATTCTGTTATAAACGAGTGGAGTATAGCAGACTGAATTGGTGATTTCATGTTTTAAACTATTTAGAGAACTAATATGACTCAACTTCCTTTGTAAATACTCTTTAATTTCAAATCCTTTGCAATGGCCTAATTCTGTGACCTGGGTCAACAATAATATTGAATAAGATTCTTAAACGTATGCCACATACAGTACAACCACAATCAGCGCCGGCAACATATTGGCCACCCGAATTTTCATATCAAAAAGCAAGTTCATCCCAATACAAAAAATCATCATTGAACCAACTAACGAAATCCCGTTAGTCATGGCGGTTGATAGAAATTGATTGATTAAAACTGCTAGTAATGTGATTACCATCTGAAAAATAAAAACCGGTAGCGCACTGAAAACAGCACCAAGGCCAAAAGCTGACGCATAGATGGCCACAATCACGGCATCTAAAATTGCTTTTGTGAAAAGCATGGTTGGATCATGCTGCAGTGCATCTTGCAGTGGACCGATGACGGCCATTGCGCCCACGCAAACGGTTAATGAGGCACTGACAAAGCCGTCCACAAATTTAGAATCATCAGCAGAACCAACGTGCCGCCGTAACCATTTGCCAAATTTGACGAATTGATTGTCAATGTCGATTAGCTCGCCAATCAAAGTTCCTAGTACTAGTGAGATGGTGGCCATAATCGTTCCGGTTGTACTAATTTTAGTTCCGTGAATCACCAAAATTTGGGCTAGCGCACCGGCCAAGCCAATAAAGATTACGGCAACGCCAATCGCCTGCATAATTGCTGTTTTCAGTTTTTCATTGAGTAACCGTTGAAAAATGTACCCGATAATACCACCGCCAACAATTGCTCCTGTGTTGACGAACGTTCCAGTTCCCACTATGTAAATAACACTCACTCCCTTTAACTAATAGCGTTATTATACTATACCGTCTGGAATATGGTTTAAAAGTACACTAGTTTTGAAGAAAATGGTTTTAAGTTCAGTTGCTAATTGATTATTTACCAATTAAAATATAGTCAGTTTAGCATTCGTAAGTTAATTACCGTACTCGTTAGTAAAATGTGAAGAGGCTATTTTTATGAAAATTGCAAGATTGTCTAACCGACCATTCTTAATTGTGGATAGTCATCATGGTAGGCCAATCTAAAATTTTGAAAAGGTGGAAGAAGCAGCGCTACAAGCAAAAAGTGCCTTAATCCTTGGCGATTTAGTTGCGTTCGACGTTAATCAATTACAGGCACCAGTGAAGGCGCCATCGCAAATTCTTGCGGTGGGCATGAATTATGCGGATCACTCCAAAGAAATTCATTTGAATCTACCAAAAACACCGAGTACGTTTACAAAGTTTGTTAGTTCACTAGCCGATCCAAGTGCTGAAGTTAAACGCCATGGTCCGCGAACAGATTGGGAAACCGAATTAGTGTTAGTAATCGGTAAGGCCGGCAGAGATATCGACGAGCAGGATGCTTCAGCGCACCTAGCAGGTTATATGATTGGAGAAGATATCTCTGATCGTGACGTTCAATTTGCCAACCACCCGGCGCAATTTTCATTGGGGAAATCATTTGAACACTATTCACCAATTGGCCCGTGGCTGACCACACCAGATGAAATTGCTGATTTAGGGAAGCTAGAGATTATCACTAAAGTCAATCAGCAAATTATGCAACAGTCATTACTTGAACAGATGGTATTTAGTCCATCTGCTTTGATTAGTTATTATTCATCGATTATTGAATTACACCCAGGTGATTTAATATTCACGGGAACTCCCAGTGGAACAGGCGTTGGTCACGATCCAGAAGTGTACCTTAAGAAGGGCGACCTGCTGACTGGTCAAATCAGTGAATTAGGGCAATTGACCATGAAGATTGTTGATTAACAGAAAAGTGGTTTTAGACTTGTATAAACGTGAGTCTAAAACCACTTTTTACTTTAAAACTTAAACAAGTAACTGCAAATAAATTATAGTGCTAATTGCTGATTTAACGGGAATGCTATGAAACTTAGCATTGAAATTTAACGTCAAATTCACCTGCCACAATTGGTTGCTAGTATAATTAAACAAATGATCTATTCTTTGAGTAAAGAGGTGTTCATGATGGAAATTGGTGAACGATTAAAGTCTGCACGGCGGGCCAAACAATTATCTTAACAAACAGTAGCAAATCAGATTTATGTGTCACGGCAAACTATTTCTAGTTGGGAAACCGGCCGTAGTTATCCCGACATTGCCAGGTCATGTTAGGAAAAGCAGATTCCTGCGGTTAGCTACAACAGCCAAATCACCTTTTTCAAAGGTAATTCGTCTGTTTAGGCTAATCCTCAAAATCTAAACGCTTTTCCAAACATTTCTAGTCTTATTGCGCTCAGTGACATCTATGAACTCTCTTTGGACCAGCTACTCAAGGAGGATGTCAAAATGATGAATAATATTAAAGCCAAGGAAAGAGAATTGAAGCAGGCCAGGTATGTCTACTGGGCCTCACTAATAGTTGATTTATTGCTCGTTGCAATTCTAGTGTTGGGTTTATATCTCAAAGAGTTAGCCGTCTCAACCACTGTGCTTGGATTGTTGTTGGCCATTATTATTTTTAATGGTTTCGTGCTAATTTCGTCCACTAATAGGTACCGAAAGTTACAAGGAAAACCTTTAGCGACAACTAAACGAGAATGGAATCGGCTGACCGTTGGTGTGATAATAGTGGTGGTTATTGTTAACGGTTTTGCTATTTGGCGGCAGGGATTAACTAGCTTTACATCCGGCCTAATGGTTGGTAGCACTTTATGTGGTGTTTTGATACTGAAGTGAGTTAAAAAAATGACTATTTTTTTGGTTAATTTTATTTTTTAACTGTGTTGGAAAATAAAAAGTTGGTCACTAATTTACTTGTTTCTTCAGCCTTTTCAATTAAAACGAGGTGGCTGGCATTGTGTACTGTTTTAAATAAGGTTTGTGGTAGCCTGCCATAATGTTGTTGGTCACTTAACCGTCCCTAATTGGTTGCTAACTGATCTTGATCACCAAAAATAATTAATGTTGGGATCGAACTATAGGGCATTAAACGCTGGTCCATCGGTACGTTGGCCGTATAGCGAGCAAATAAAGTTAATTCTTGTTTGATTGCAATACGTGACTTTTGAATTAATGGTTCAATTATAAATCTTGGATCGCTAATGTTGTCTGAATTCAATAATGATCTGTAACTAAGCCATCGTTGCAAGTGTCTTAATACGAATTTGATCATTGAACTAATAACTGGAAATCCTAATAATTTTACACTTGGATTTAAATGGATGTATTTTGCTGTTACTGATGTGCTAATTAAAATTAATGCTTTAACTTGGATAGAACGTTGCGTTAACATTTCAGTAGCAATACTGCCTCCCAGTGAATGACCAATCAGTATAACAGGAGTAATTATTTGTAATTTATCGATTGCGGCCCATAACGATTGGGCCGCTTTTTTAACCGTATAATTACTGGTGTTAATATTATCTGATGGGGGTGTTCCTAATAAATTAAAGGCCAGGACATCATATTGCTGCAAATATGGTGTCATCATTTTAAAATAAGCTGCCGAACCACCAAGGCCATGAATAGCGATTATGACTGTTTTTCCGGTTAAAGTTCCGGTGTAAGTTAATTTACCAAATGGTGTTTGCACGGATTTCATTGTTAATTGCTCCTTCTATGTTACATACTGTTATATAATTAATTTCACAACCAAATTATATTTTAGCTCTAGTAGAAGCACAATCACACAGTTAGAGTTATGTAACAAAATGAGAAAGTTGGCACATATTATGGATAAACGGCGAGCAACATCACATCAGGCTATTCTTCAAGCACTAGCTCAGTTTGCGGTGGAGGGGCATCCATTTGCTACACTCACCGTGGCAGATCTTGCGAAACAAGCGCATATTTCGCGACCGACGATTTATCGTAATTATCTTACACTTAAAGAGCCACTGTTGTTGGAACTGCGGATTAAAATGACTGCATTCACTGATTCATTACAAAATGAACCGATCAACAGCACATCATTTTTTAAATCAATTTTATTTTACTGGCAGCAAAATCTTGATTTATTTGAGTTACTTATGTGGGCTGACCTCACTAATGATTTAAATCACATCTTTGCGCGATGGATCGTCACAATATTGGATAAACGGTCTTTATCAAAACAGACTAAGACTTACATTGCCAATTTTTATGCGGCAACGACGGTATCTTTTATTCACACCTTCATTGATATTCACGACTTTTCTGACGCATCAATTGATCAAGCGGTGCGCTTATTAAATAAATTGACGAATGATTGTGGTCAACTGTTTTACCAAGAATAGAATCTACAAATGCTTAAAATAAAGTATATAAATGGTATATGTTAATTTTAACGACTATTTTATTTCAAGATAAAATGCCCCATAATTGCTAGCTAATCTGCTAATAATTATGGGTACTCCATTTTACATTGCCTTTTTTGGGGGACAAAACAGTAATATTAAGTTATTCAAATTACAAAATAACAGGCCGATTTCCTTAACTTTAGATTATGCCGATTGAATGGAATGAATTGACTATTGGCATAATATCATTGTTGATTGTTGCCATTTGGCGGCAAGGGTTAACTAGTTTTACATCTGGCCTAATGGTTGGTAGCATTTTGTGTGGTGTTTTGATACTGAAGTGGATTCATAATGATGTAGATAGACACAAAAAATAATTTATAAATTATTTTATCAGTGTTAGGCTTCTGAAGTAGAGCCAATCTGATTGATTGAAGGCAAAGGATTGGTGGTTGTTCACTATTTTTAAGACCTCATTTTACGGTATAATAACCAGCGTACACGGAAAAGTTTTAAAAATAAATGAATGGAGGTCATTAATATGACGCAACCAATATTGGATCACGAAAGCAATGTTTTTAAGCAGGCCGAGGCGGCGGAAACAAAGCTACTCAGCGATTACGGGCTGAAGGGTGAAAATCGCTGGCTGACGTATCAAGGCCTTCAAGTACGAATCCTAATTATTGGGGAGGGCACTCCGGTTTTAGTGGTTCCAGGAAATACTGGCGACCCATACCCGTGGATTCCACTGTTTTCTAAACTACCTGGTTATAAGTTTTACGTAATGGCACGTCCAGGTGGCGGCCTAAGTGATGGTATGGATCACAATCAAGTGGAAGTCCACGATTTTGCCATCAATCTATTTACTAGTGTATTGGATCAACTAAAATTGGATCGGGTACCACTGCTTGCTCACTCGATGGGGGCCCATTGGAGCACTTGGTATGCGTTGGCCCACCCGGAACGGGTTACGCAAGTGATCACAACCGGTAATCCAGGCCGCATACTAATGGACAAAACGCCAGGATTCTTGAAGGCGATGGCACTACCTGGTGTATCAAAATTGGCGGATAAACTTGTAGTGCCGAAAGATGCTGATCACGCGCTGCGCAACCAGAAGTTGATGGGGACTGATCCAGATGCTGTGGCTAAACTGCCGCATTCATTCGCTGAAGCAACTTTTGCTTTTGATCAGTTGCCAAGTTTTGGGTTGTCCACCATCAGTTTGCTGCAGGCAATGAATGACCCGAAGAAACATAACGGAATTACCGCTGAACAGCTTGCAACGCTACAGGTCCCCATGACCTTGTTGTGGGGCAGTAATGATACCTTTGAGAAGCCTGAACTTGGAGAAAAAATTGCGCAGGCAACGCCACAGGGCAGGTTGGAAGAAATCAAAGGAGCAGGTCACATGCCGTGGTTGGATCAGCCGGAAGAGGTTGCCAACATAATTTTGAAACAATTGGCGGCTAAATGATTATTTTAAGAACGTCGTCTTTAATCAAGTAGTTAGTTCTCTTTTAAGGGGATTAGCTACTTTTTCTTTATAAATACCATACTGGGTTTCTTGTTACGACAAGAGCTTTCAATTTTGCTGAATTTAAATTGCAGAAACGCGAACTAATTGAATCTTGTGCTTGCTATGGAGTGTACACGATGGTTTATACTACGGGCATAGTCGAAATGACGAAAACTACTGATCTTGAAGAGCATAGATCTTTTGAAGGCGATCAGTAGCCAGACGAAAAAATAATGGTTATCATCATTATTTTTATTATTCTTGAAATTGGAGGAATTTAAAATGACCAAAAATGTTTTAATTATTGCAGCTAATGGACAAATTGCTCGGTTAGTTGAAGAACAAATTTTGAATGAAGATAAGTTTGCAGATGTTCGCTTGACGCTTTTCTTACGTAATAAGTCCCGGTTAGCCGCTTTGGCCAACAATTCGCGGGTCACGTTGATTGAAGGTAGTTTGGATAGTCTAGAGGATCTCAAGCAGGCGGTTAAGGGTCAAGACATTGTCTTTGTTGGGGTGGTGGATCACACTAGTGACAACCATCAGACGCAAAACGTTGTTGCCGCAATGCAGGCAGCTGGTGTTAAACGATTGGTCTACACTAATGTTCTGGGTATTTATGACGAAGTACCTGGCGCTTTTGGCAAGTGGAACCAACAAACGATTGGTGCTGGATTATCATCGGCATTGAAGTCCGATCAAATCATGGAACAATCAGGATTAGATTACACAACACTGCGTTTGCCATGGTTAAATGATCGTGAAGTTAAGTATGAAATCACCCATAAAAATGAGCCGTACCTTGGTGTTTCGGGTTCACGGAAAAGTATTGCCGATGTTGTTTTACGGATAATTGCTGAACCAGAATTTTTGAAAAATGATAGTGTTGGGATAGCTGATCCGGCAACGCAAGGAGAAAATCAACCAGTTTATTAAGGTAAATGATAGATTGATTTGTGGTTTAAGTTTACTCACTTTTACTTAAATAATTAGGGTGGCTTTTCGGCCCTTTGAGGATGCATTGTATAAAAATAATAGCCTCAAAAAGTTGGACTAAATATGAAGTACCTCATAATCGTTAGATTCTTTGTCTAACAATTATGAGGTGTTTCAATGTCTTACTTTTTGAGGCTATTTTTAGTAAATTCGATAATTTAGCAATCGTGCATTAAATTCGGTTGTTTAAGTGTCTTAGCAGAATTATTGTCAATAACTGCATTACCTGCAATAACAGTATTTTTGCTGAATGACGCCAAGCAAAATAGCAATCTGGACATTATTTCACTTACAGTGCACGATATTCGAGAATGTCTCCGGGTTGACAATCCAAGGCGGCACAGATCGCTTCTAGCGTAGAAAAACGAATTGCTTTGGCCTTGCCGTTTTTTAAAATGGAAAGATTGGCCATGGTGATGCCGACGTGCTGTGATAACTTGGTAACGCTCATTTTACGTTTGGCCAGCATAACGTCTAGATTAATAATTATTGCCATAGGCGCACCTCAGACCGTTAAGTCGTTTTCGCGTTTTAACGCGATGGCGTGGGTCAATAGTTTTTGTAAAACGGCCGCGAAGACTGCAATCGTACTAGCAGCAACCACAAACAGGCAACAAATAACAATGATTCCGGGGGCGTCTTGTTCTTGCGCGGCGAGGTAGGACATGGGTAGACCGAGAAAATACAAACCGCTCATTACCGCTGCACTCACTTTAATTTTGCGTAAGGCGTGAATCGACAATTCGGAAAAAGCGCTGTCGTTGTCAATGTAGCTAAGCAGCAATAAACCTTGCCATAAAGCTACATAAAATGCCGCGGCACTAGCGTATAAACCAATAGAAGTAGCGGCATACATTAATTTAAGGTTCCAGTGCGGGGCCGTAATCGCACTAGAAACTAAGGGCAGTGCCACGATACATAGACCTAAAACGAATAAGGCCATTAAATAAATTACGGATTTAAGAAAAAGTGTTTCACGTTTCATCAGCGTTCACCTCATAATTTAGTTGATTTTATTTTACCATAAATTTATCGTTTATCAATAAAAATATATTCTTTTTCAATATAACTATTGTGCTGATGACGGTTTGAATTAGTGGTTTAGTGATTGAAGAGTAGGAAGAAAAAATGAGATGCAGAAGGTCACCTTGTTTCACACATTTTAGTAGTTGCCAAAATTAATATATGAATAGAAGATCATCGTGGCTTTGTTTTTTTATTATCAGTAGGGTGGTCAAAGATTTGCCAACTGAATTTTGCTAACATAATTGTGATTGTACTAATTGCGCCTACTAAATAAATCATTTGCGTGTTGGTTAGCGTATTACTTAACCAGCCAAACAATATTTGGCCTAGTGGTGTTGCCAACGTACCAGCGATCATGACGAATGACATTAAACGACCTAATAACTGGGGCTCGGCAGTGATTTGAATAAAAACGATCAATTGAACCGAAACCATTGTGACCAAGGCAAGTAAAATAGCGACAAGGCCTGTCATAAAGTTAAAACTGATTGCCCGTTGTGTGAACCAACCTAGTGGCAAGGCCAGGGTTAGAAAAAGTAAACCAATAATAACAAGTTGTTGTGGAATTGAGGCTGGGTGAATTTTTTTCGAAAGAACACCGTATAAAATTGAGCCAAGGAGCCCACCGAGTGCGAAGAAAGCGTTCATGAGACCAAATTGTTGATTGCTGACGGCTAATTTAATTCTGGCCAGGTAAGGGATGACAACTTGAATAAATGAACTTAAAAAGAGATTCAATAAAAAAATTAAAAGATAAATCTGGAAAATCGCTATTTGACGTTTTAGGTAAGCGGTGATTTCCAAAGTATCCGCTTTAATAACTTGCTGAATTGACACAAATTTATTTTTGACCGGTAGTTCCTTGAAGTGCAGGAAATACTCAAGGCCAATGGCAAGGATGAAAAACAAACCGCAAAGTAAGAAAATAAATTGCATTGCATTTTGCTGGTAAATTGCACCGGCCAGAATTGGTCCAAACAAATTACCGAGGATGCCGATACCATTGACAATACTGGTTATTTTGGGTAGATCATCAGCGTTACTGATCAAAGGAATCGTCGACTGTGCGATTGGCGTTTCAAAAGCAGAGACCATTCCCATGATACAGGTTAGCCCGCCAATGAACAGAATGCGATTATTGGCGCCAACTGCCAAGGCCATTAGAATAGTCACGCCAAGATAGGCACTATCCATCAAGATCATGACCAACCGTTTATTCATTCGATCGGCCAAAATGCCACAGAAAGGTAACATCACCAACCGGCCAACAACGGCCAGACTGGTGATCACACTAAAAGTTAATGCAGAGCCGGTTAAATCTAAAATGTATAAGGAAAGTGCAAATTGAATGATGACTGTTCCGATGACCGAAAACAATTGGCTCAAAATTAGCAAAATCCACGTTTTTATGTAGACCATGGGCTAAACCTCCATTTTGTCGACCTTTGAGATCAGCGATAAAGTCACGATTACAGCCAGAAACAGGTAAATGAAAGTAAAAGCATAGAAAGTAATGCCGCTGCCAAGACTAGCGGTGTTACTCATCAATGAAAAAAGAATGATCGCAGAGAAAATTAATAATGCCAATGAATTCTTTTTCCAACCGATCCACAGTGAGCAAAGACTGATTGCCGGTACAATCAATGCAGATAACAGGATAAAAGGTAACTGACCAAGATAAGTAGTCAAGGTTAATTGATCCTGAACGATTGGTATGACTGCTTCAATTCCGAGAAAAATTGAAATAACTAGCGCAAAACTCAGCATTGATAAAACACCACAAAACAGATTCACGAGTTTTAATTTTACAAATAATAATTTGCGGCGAGAGACCGGATAACTTAATGTCAGGTAGACGTTTTTTTCTGAATAGGCGTTCATCACGATTTTTCCCATCATGGTGGCGCCAAGAAAAGTGAAAGCGGCAGTATTCAAGAGGAAGCCCATTAATAAAATAAAGTTATAGGATAAAAGCTCCGGATCCGTGGTTGCTGTTGTTGCATCAAAATAAGGGACGCTGGCAAAGAAGTAAACGAAAATTAACACGATGAGTGGAATGAATAGGGCAATCCGCAAATAGTTTTTAAGATCAACTTTTTCAAGTTCCAGTTTGAATAATTTCATTTGGCCAAACCCTCCATTAAATTGATCATCGCTGTTTCAAAATCAGTTGAGTCAGCGGCCAACCAGACCTCTTTAGTCTCATCGGCAACGATGCTTCCTTCAGCGAGAACCACAATCCGTGTTGCGACGCTTTGTACCTCTGCCAAAATATGGCTCGACATAACAATGGAGACACCAGTTTTTTGCAAACTTTCCAGCAAACGACGAAAATCGCGAATTCCTTTGGGATCAAGTCCATTCAACGGCTCGTCAATAATTACCAATTCAGGCTTGTGCAACAAGCAACGTGCAATTGATAAACGTTGTCGCATGCCCAAAGAGTATTGTTTGACCGGCGTTTGATTGCTGGGTTCAAGATCGACGGCGAGCAATGCTTGGTTAATATTGACGGCTTTAACACCATAATAGGCGGCGTGGATCTGTAAATTTTGCCAACCAGATAGATGTTCGTAGAAAACAGGTTCATTGATTGTGATACCCATGTGTTTCCGAATTTTAGGGTCAGTCGGATCCGAATTGAGAACCTCGATTCTACCGCCCGTACAGGTTGCCATGCCGGCAATTAATTTGAATAAAGTAGATTTACCCGCACCGTTTTTGCCGAGGATTGCGCAAATTTCACCAGGTTGAATTGTGAGATTAATTTCGCGTAAAACAGGCTTTCCCTGATAACTTTTTTCAAGGTTATGAATATTGATGATTGGTTTCATAGTTTACCTCCGTAACATACTATTGGTATGTAATATTTTAAAAAATATTGGCTAGCTAACATACTAGCAGTATGTAGCTCGCCTAAAAAATAGCCGCTGCTATTCTTTTTTCAAATGATTGAATAATTTGTAAATCAGGTCCAAGAGCTCATCGTTGATCACTGGTACGCCTAATCCGTCAAAAGTCAGTTTGATAAAACTGATTTTACGGCGTAACTCATCTTCTGTGAGTACTGAAGACTGGAAACCGATCCAAATATTTAACGTGAGGACGATTAAATCAGCCAATTCTTCTGGATAGTTCGTTTTAATTGAGCCATCCGCACGGCCTTCTTGAATTAATGCCTGAATTTCGGGGACCGCATATTTGAACATGTCGAGATATTGTTCACCAAGTAATCGCGGACTGCGCAAAGTGATTGCCGCCGAGTAGGCGAGCTTTTGCTGTTCCAAATTGCTAAAGGCCTCTTTCAACGAATTCTGCAATTTTTCCAAACCATTATTGCCGTGCCATTTGAATTCACCAACGTCCTGTTCAGTCACATTAACGATTGCCTGTAAAATATCAAATTTTGACTTGAAGTGATAATAAATAACACCCTTGGTCATGCCGCCAAGCTGATCAATAATGTCTTGAACACTTGTATTATCGAAGCCTTTTTCCAAAAATAATTTTCGTGAGACCTCCAGAATTTTTCTACGTGTCTCTTCGGGATTACGCCCTCTTGCCACGAATCATTCACCGCCTTTACATACCATTGGTATCTAATGCCAGAATAAACTCCTTTGGTAGTTACGTCAACTAGAATTTTAGGAACAGGATAGGGGCTTTATTCGGAAGAAACTGCAAATTTCTTGATTTTCACTTTTTGTGACTTGTGCAGGTTATAATAGATTTAAGGTGGGATGTGTCTATGAAAACAATTTTAATTGTCGAAGATAATAATGAAATGCAGGAATTACTCAAAAAAGTTTTGCAAGCACATTATCAGCTTGTCAGCGCTTATTCCGGGACAGAAGGATTACTGTTGTTTAATGCAAATTCAATTGATTTAGTTTTGCTCGATCGAATGTTGCCGGGAAAAAGTGGCGATGAAGTTTTAGGCGAACTCCGCCAGCAGACAAAAATTCCCGTCATTATTTTGACGGCCTTAGATACACGTCCAGATATTGCCAAACTTCTATTGGCGGGTGCAAACGACTACATCACGAAACCATTTGATATTGAAGAATTACAGGCGCGCATTAGTGTTCAATTGCGAGATCATGTCACTAAAAGTACTGTGGCAAGTGTGCAGTATAAGGCCATTACGTTATTACCTGCGACTTTTTCGATTACCAATGGCGCACAAACACAATTACTGAAAAAGAAAGAATTTGATATTCTCAAAACATTATTCACACATCCAAAACAAATCTTCACTAAGAAGCAACTTTACCGTGCAGTTTGGCAGGCAGAATATTACGACGATGACAACACGATGAATGTTCACCTTAGTAACTTGAGAAAAGTTCTGCAAACAATGGATCCTAACAATAATTATATCCAAACGGTATGGGGAATCGGGGTCAAACTCGCATGATGATTTTAGCAATTATAGTTATTATTTTATTGTTGCTTTGTGGCTACCTGTTGTTTGTTTTATTTGACGTAAAACGGGTGATTTCCCAGCTAAATGTGATTATCCAGGATTCCACAAATCAAGAACTGAATCTCCATTCGCGTAATTTTTTAGTTAAGGATCTCGCTCACAAAGTGAATCTCTTATTAAATAAACATCAAAAAAGTGAGCAGCAACTCTACCAGTTGAAAGGGGAACAAGATGTCGCCATTCACAATATTGCCCATGATTTAAGAACTCCATTGACGGTGGCCAGTGGGTACACGCAAGTTCTGCTGAAGAATACAACTATCCAAAATGATGATCGACAAAGTTTGGAACGGATCGAACAGAATTTAAATAATGTCGCCAAGCATCTAGATTTATTGTTGATGTATAATCGTTTGAACGAACATAAATTGGCTCTTAATTTCCAAAAAATTAACGTGACCAACTTCCTTCAAGAAATGATTTTGGGGATGTACGAAGCGCTTACAAGTAAAAAAATTGAACTGAAACTAAATCTTCAGTCCAATTGCTGGTGGGTGGTCGATCATGATGCATTCCAACGGATTTTACAAAACATTTTGGGCAATATTTTAGAACATGGAACTGCCACGGCCACGATTACTTTAAAAAGTGATGACCAGCGTTTGTGGCTAAAGTTTGAGAATTCGTTAGCCCAACCAATTAGGAATCCAGATCGGTTGACTAATCGTTTTTACACCGAGGATTTAGCGCGTAAGTCGGAAAATGCCGGCCTAGGTCTATACATCACGGAAAAATTGGCCAAGCTGATGAATGGCACAATGACTATTCAAACCAAGAAGACAAATTTTACAATTGAATTAGCCTTTATCAAAAAAAATCTGTGAGTGAATCACAGATTTTTTTGATTGAAAATATAAGTAGACAATAATCCACAGACAACAATGGTGCCACAGGCTGCCAAAATGTAAAACTCTAAATTTTGGGTTGATAAATGAGTGAAATAGGCAGAATCGATCGTTCCCTGAAAATCGAAGTATTTGAGCCAAGCAACCTTAATGAAAATCATGTGTAAAATGTTCACCAGTAGTGGAAAAATAATAGTAGTTACAACAGCCGAAATCGTAGAGAACGTGATAAAGAGGACTAATATAGAAACAGAAAAAATTGCTAATAGTAATAACAACTGTAATAAAATTGCTTGTGCCATTTTAATTCCAAAATTTAATGTAAAAATACCAAATCCGTTTTTAATACCAGTAACGACATAGACTGTTCCGTAATATAAAATTACTTGAAGCAAAACAATTACGATAAATACAGAATATTTTGATAAATAATAATTTAGCCTTGTCATACCGCTACTTAGAGGATTTTTATAGGAACGCCGTGAGAATTCAAAACCAGTTGTCATAATAAATAATGGGAGAATTAAATAAATCAAAAAACTGCACATGCTGGTCATTAATTTTGTTGCTTTAACCGCGTTCCAGGCGCCACCGGCTTGCTGAAATTCCTCTATCGAGTCAGAGCGAGCACCAATAGTGCCTAAAGTACCTGTTAAAACCGAACTTAGAACTAAAGCAATCAGAATAAATTCGGTAATGTAAAATCCTTTGGAGTGTTTTAAACGATAGAAATCACCGCGAATCATATTAAACATCTTGTTCACCTCCCATTCCATCAATTAATTGTTTGAAATATTGTTCCAGATTTAAACCTTCACGCGTAATCGTTGATAATTGGACTTGGTTTTCAATTAAACTAGATGCAATCTTTGCATTAGCAATATCCAGTTGATAAATATTAATCCGATGGTCGTTAATCACTTTAAAATTAGAGCAGCCAATTTTTCGAAGCACATTCGTGGCCAGATCAGGATTATCGACCTCAAGTTTGATAAATTCACGGCTCTGTTCTTCAAATTCCTGCTTAGTGATTTCCTTGACGATAGTACCATTATTTAAAATGCCAAAGCGTGTGGCCAATTGATAAAGTTCATCCAAAATATGACTTGAAATTAGAATCGTCATTTGTTGGGTACGATTGAGTTTTAAGAGTAGTTCACGAAATTCAACAATAGCGATTGGATCAAGACCGTTAATTGGTTCATCCAAAATAAGGAAATCCGGTTTATTGAGAAGGGCAATTGCCAATCCCATTTTTTGCTTCATTCCCAGAGAAAAATCTTTAAATTTCTTTTTTCCTGTTGTATCTAGGCCAACAAACTTTAAAGTGTCATCTACAGCGTTTGAATCAACCACGCCATGGATTTTACTGTAATAAATTAAGTTTTGACGGGCCGTTAGCTGGTCAACTGCCACTGGACTTTCGATAATACTTCCGGTTCGCCTGAGCTGGTGAATATAATTTGAGCCCTTAGTTACACCAAACAGAGTAATTGTTCCTTTAGTAGGTTGAATAAGTTTAATGATTGATTTTAGAATGGTGGTTTTTCCAGCACCATTTCGCCCGATGAGCCCATAAATATCACCACGATGAAGCGTGATATTAACATCATTTAAAACGGTTTGCCGACCAAATTGTTTTGCTACTTGATCAATTTTTAAAACCTCTTCCATCATTGCGACCTCCTTTTTCTGACTATCTTCAGCATGTGGTCAGAATCTTAACAAGAAGTTAATTGAAAGCTTAATTATTTATTAAATGGTGTTGGTAGAACGTAATAAACAATGTTTTTTTTCCTAAAATTATAGTCATAGCTGCCTTTTTAGAAATTATTGTGTAAATTAATAACATTGACATATTTTTGATTAGCAAAAATTTGTCGGAAAAATACGGGCAAAGTTGCTCAACATACTCCAATTACCAGTTGACTTACTATAAAGGTCTTTATGAAAATGTTGAAGCCACCTGCTATTCACTTTATAAATAACACGGTATTCATAAAATGAGTATCCAGAAAAACGATTGTACTTCCGCAATGCTGGCCGATATACTTCAAAGTAGTTAATCACTTAGACATATTTAATTGGAGGTAATACGAATGACTGTAAAAATTACTGAAAAAATGAAATTTAGCCCATCTTTTGATTACATTGATAATGGCGTTGAACATGGTGTTCTTAGTCCATTTGAAACAAAAGAAATGATTTTAAAAAAGGGTCAACAAATTGCTGAAGGATTCAAACCATTAACTTGTGATATTAAAATGTTAAAGGACGTCCCGGTTAAATTACGCGATGGCGTCACAATTTATACAGATATTTACCTACCAACAACTGGCGAAAAGGTACCAACATTGATTGCTTGGAGTCCTTATGGTAAGAGCGACGGTACGGCACCACGTTACGTCAATCTTTTCAATATGCTTGGGATGGGTGAAAAATGGAATTCTGGTTTAACTAAGTTCGAAGCGCCAGATCCGGCCTATTGGGTATCAAAAGGCTACGCTGTTTGTAATCCTGACATGCGTGGTATCGCTCATAGTGAAGGTAATACAACTATGCTCGGTTCACAAGAAGCAGAAGATGGCTATGACCTAATTGAATGGTTGGCCGCCCAATCATGGTCTAATGGTAAAACTGCATTGACGGGCACATCCTATCTGGCCTTTTCTCAATGGTATATTGCTGCCGCAAAGCCACCACATTTAACTTGTATCAACCCGACTGAAGGGCTGGCTGATGGCTACCGCGATTTAGCCTATATTGGCGGTATTCCAGACGAAAACTTTATTGAACGTTTGGCGGTTAACCATGTTAGTGCAACTGGCGCAAAACGTGAAGATTTGACGAAGGAATTGCAGGCTGAACCTTTGGCTACAGCAGATATTTGGCAAGATAAAGTTGCTCATCCAAGTGAAATCACTGTTCCTGCCTTTGTTATTGCCAGTTATTCAAACACGTTGCACACAATGGGAACATTCCGTTCGTGGCGGACGTTAGGCTCAAAAGAAAAATGGCTTCGAATTCATGATCGGCAAGAATGGCCATATTACTACGATGAAGCTAATACCGAAGAATTACGCCGTTTCTTCGGTTATTATCTTTTAGACAAGGACAATAACTGGCCAGATACACCTAAGGTTCGTTATACGGTCATTGATTTTGAAGGTCATAATCAAACTGATATACCGGCCGCTGCATTTCCACCGGCCGGCAGCCAAAATACGCGTTATTACATGAATGGTTTAGCACGAACATTGCAGGCTCAGCCCGAAGTAAAAGATTTCCCGGTTAAATATGTGGCGGGTGGTCTTCCAGGACGGGCTTCATTCCAAACAACTTTTGCTAAAGATACGCAGTTTGTCGGCTATCCTAAGGCAAAACTTTTTATGGAAGTTGACGGCTATAATGATATGGATGTCTTCGTTTGGATTCAAAAATTGGATAAATTTGGGAATGTTTTAAGCGAATTTGTCGTACCTAATCACGGTGCTGCCCTCCAAGATTTCACGCAAGAAGGGGCATCTGCACTTCGTTATAAGGGTGCGTGGGGGCGTTTGCGCGCTTCAATGCGGCACCTGGATGATCAAGTCGCAACCGATGAGATTCCAGCATACACATTTGACCGAGTAGAAAAACTTGAAAAGGGCGAAATTGTTTCATTAGACATTGTTCTAAGTGCCATTGGCTTGGAATACAAAGCAGGTGAAACGCTAAGAGTTGTTATCAGCTCCAAAGATGAGCTCGGCGGCGTAATGCCTGGAACACCAGGTGGTCAGGTTGATAATAAGGGGGTACACATTCTCCATACAGGTGGCGAATACGCTTCCTACCTTCAATTACCATTAATGACAACTCCAGCAAATTAGTGGGTCGCAAAAATCTGCTTTTTTAAGTACGTTGCTGTTAAATAAATAATAGATATTGTCGAACTAGTATGTTTGTAGTAACTTTAAGCTAAAGTTGCTACAAACATATTTTTTTAGAATGGAGCTATCTATTGAAGCTATCAACGTTAAACTATTTTGTTGCGGTTGCGACTGAGAAAAGCTTTACTAAGGCTTCAGAAAAGCTTTTCATCTCGCAACCAACGCTAAGTAGACGAATTCAGGAATTGGAAACTGAATTAGGAGTCACATTATTTATTCGCCAGAGTCACTCGTTAAAATTATCGCGTGAAGGTGAAAGATTTTTAATTGAAACAACGGATGTTTTAGAACGCGTTGATCATTTAGCGCACATGTTTGACCAGCAAGCAAACGCGGGACAGACAGCAGTCATTTTAAAAATTGGTTATTTACCAAATTTTAATTTGGGGCACATGTATAAATTGTTGGATCGGTTTAAAGCTGAACATACAAATGTTCAATTTTTAATGAATCAGGATATACCGCTGAATTTAGCAGACGGTCTCGATGATGGGCGCTATGACTTGGTTTTTGGACTAACTTCTTATTTTAAGACCAACAAAAATATTAAGAAGTCGCTCTTTATGAAAAATCATTTACAAATTGCAATACCCATTCAGCACCCACTAAGTCAGCAGCAAAATATAGTTTTTGCTGATTTAAAGCAGGAAACGTTTATTTTACTTGAAAGACAACAGTCGCCAGTGATTGTGGATTACGTTATTAATCAAGGTCTTAAAAATGGGTTTAACTTAAAGGCAAATTATTACGTCAAGGATCTCGATGAGGGCCTGTCCATGGTTTCAATGGGGAAGGGATTGGCCTTTTTATATTCAGGAATGAATGATGGTACGTTGGAAGAAAAATATCACATCAAAATTAGTGATTTAGAAAACGTTGGCCGCGACCAGGATATTATCAGTGCCATTAATAAAAGTAATGATAATAAACTTCTTCAAGAACTGTTTGCATTTATAAAAAGAAATTCATCTAAGTTGTAAATAATCTGGTATTACCAGAATTGTTGTTTTTGGGTTAGATTTCAATTACGCAAGATTAGGCAGTAATCAGTTAATTGTTTAAATTCGAAAATAGATTAAAAGTGGTCCCTTTATGGTTAGCCGATGAGATAGCATCATTCATCAGTTAACCATAAAGGCCTTTTTTATCTGCTTAGCGCTAACCAATACCAAGAAGGAGCAGCCGTTTTTCGGAGATTTTAAGACTTCAAATAAAATTACTGAAAATATTTGGCTTGCGTAATATGTCGTACCGACGTATACTTAATCAGTCGCTACGACATATAGGAGGCAAACATGTATGAATTATTGATTTTAGGTATTTTAAGAACGCATAAAATGTCGGGTTACAAGCTTGGCCAAGTGCTGGAGAGTAGCTTGGTACCGCGCCGTGTAATTTCGAATGGGGTTATGTACCCGTTACTTAATCGCCTCACAAAACAAGGCTATATTGAAGAGATAGCCAGCCAAGATGAGTCTCGAAATAAAAAAATGATGCAGATTACGGAATTAGGCAAACAGCGTTTTCAAGAATTAATGTTGCTACCTGTGGCAATGGATGCCAAACGTGAATCGATTTATCGCTTTAAATTTCGGGGAATGTCTGGGGTGGATATCGCAACGCAGCGGGTAATTCTGAATGAATACGCTACAGCAACGCAGACTGATTTGGATGTTTACCGGCATTTTCAGGCACATTTACAAGCCCAGCTAACGAATGAAGAACCCACAATTGCTGCTTCGTTTGAGGCGGGATTGCGGGCGCTAGATTTAAGTATTGCTATTTGTAAAACTAAACAGGATTGGATCAAGCAATATCAGGCTGATCTGGAACAAAAGGAGAATCTTAATGCAACAGAATGAGAGTAAAGTAAGACAGTGGATTGCACTGGCAGCAATGAGTTTAGGTGTTTTTATGGGTCTACTTGATGTGACTGTTGTTAATGTGGCACTACCAACAATGGTGCGCAGTTTTAAAACAACTTTTACTAATCTACAGTGGGTGTTGAACGCCTACACTTTGGTCTATGCAGTAACCTTGCTGATTATGTCAAAATTAGGCGATATGTACGGCCGTAAAAAGATCTTCCTCGGTTCATTAATTTTATTTGTAATCGCTTCGGCTGTAAACGGTATGGCACCAAGTTTGTTGGCCCTAGATATTGGCCGTGGGATCCAGGCAATTGGTGGCGCCGGAATGATGTCACTGTCAATGGCGCTAGTTGCCTCTAACTTTAGCGGGCGCAATCGTGGTTTGGCACTGGGTATTTTAGGTTCGATTATGGGAATCTCAACTGCTTCGGGACCACTGATCGGTGGTTACTTGGTCGATCATTTTGGTTGGTCGGCCATTTTTTACGTTAATGTACCATTTGGTATTTTGGCGGTGATCATGATAATTATTTTTGTCAAAGAAACACCAAGTTACGGTAAGAACCAACGAATTGATTTAGGTGGAATGCTCCTTTCGGCCGCTGGTTTGTTTGCCATTATTTATGGCTTGATTGTTAAAGAAAGTCGGCCCCATTTAAGTTGGGCAAGCATTCAGGTTAGTGGCTGGTTAGTAAGTGGTGTCATTTTATTGATTGTTTTTGTGATCGTTGAGCTGCACGTCGCTGATCCGATGGTTGACGTTAGCATGTTTAAGCGGCCCCATTTTATTGGTATTATCCTTGTCGCCTTTGTTTTAGGTGCAGGTCTCTACGCCTTCAACGCTTATTTAACACCGTTGATGCAAAATTACATTGGCTATTCGGCCATCCAAACTGGTGTCCGTCAATTAACCATCAGTGCGTGGTCATTAATTTTGGGCCCAATTGTTGGTATTCTGAGTTCGCGTTATTCTAAAAAATGGATGATTGTCATCAGTTTATTTATTGGTGGAGTTGGCTTTTTATTGATTGCTCGGGCAATCAGTCCTGGAGTCAGTTTTGTTGATCTGTGGCCCGGCATGGTTCTGATTGGGTTTACCAACGGGATGGTTAATCCGTTACTGAATACGACTGGTATGGAAGGCGTTATTCCTAGTGAAATGGGGATGGCCTCAGGGCTTTTAAATGTCTTCCGGCAATTGGGCACAACAGTTGGAGTTGTCGGTTTAGGTCTCATTCAAAATTCACAGTATGAAACTTATCTCAATGGCCATCTTGGTCGGATCAACATGCCTGTTGCAGCAATGAATGGTTTGAAACAGGCATTGATCAAGGCCGGACCATTTTCTGGTCATGGAATTGCTTTTTCTCATCGTGTCAGTCAAGCACCATTTGCCCAAGCGTTCCAGCATGTGGTGGTTAGGGCCTACGATAAAGGAATGGTTGCTGTGTGTGTAACTACAGCAGGAATTGTTATTTTTGGCGGTATCGGTTCTATGCTATTATTGCATAATCACGTTGCCGCGCCAGAAATCTCGGAGCGGCCAAAAAATCAATAAAAATGGTCTGGAAAGTCAGACCATCTTCAAATGGCAATTGAAAATGAATTTTAAATAATCGCTAAAATAAAGGTTCTCGCAAACAAAAGTGTGGTTACACTTCTGGCTGGGAGAACCTTTTATTAATTATTAGGTTATTTGGAAGACTAATGGTTACTGGAGTTAATTAAGATTGAGATATAAGCAATCAATTTGAATAAAAATTAATTTGAATAAAAATTAATTTAGCAATAGGCCGTGAATAGGGAAATAACTGTTTCAGCCACTATCTGGACTTTGGTTCACCTAAAATTGATCGTGGCAATAAAGTCGGTAATGATTTTCAATGGTGAAATAGACTCTAAAGTGTTTTTAAACACTAATTCACTTCATTGAATTGTTGGTGTGTTTGTAATTTAAATTCTACAGGCGCCTTACTGTTCAAAAGTTCTTCTGTCAGTTTAACCTTTGTAATTGTTTGGTCGGCGTAAGGTTGCATGTAAAATGTTGGTGTCGCCAAATTCATATAACCACGGTACTGTGTATAATCAAAGTCGCCATCTGCCTGAATCTTAAGTCCCTTTGGAATCTCAACGTTATTCAAAATGTGGGTCAAAGTATTGATAGCTGCGTCTGTATCCTTTGCAACCTCAGTATGTTGTCGGGTAAATGCAGTCCGAATAAAACGTGAAACGGACGTATAATCACCAGGTAGACCAAGTGCACCTGTTCCGGCGCCAAAGCCGTTGGCAACGAGCGTACCGTAGGATTTAGCACTGTGTAATGCAGGGTTTAATTGAACGTAGTTGTTTAAATTTTTTAAATGCCAATCGAATTCCGGCGAATTGGCCATTACACCGACTGGATTATCGATAATTTTTACCCCATCCGCTTGTTGCTCAATGACAACGCTAGCCCCAGTGTTATCGGCAACGATCCAGTGAAGGGGGACAACAATTTTTAAGAGACTATTGGGCACAGCCATAATGTTAACTTTTTCAAATTTCTTCTTTAAATCGGGAATGCTGGCTACATTACCCAAAATCCAGTTAAGGACTTCGTGAGAAGCAAGGTTAGTTGCACCATTTTGGGGCTGGTCAGCATAAACTGATTCGTTGAAGTATAAGGCCGCCGCACCAACTCCTTTTTCGTTGACGCCATCCACGAGGATATAACCGTTTAGATTTCGGCCTGCACCGACAAAACCGTAGTTAGTAGTAAAACCTTCTGCAGAAGCATCGCTTGTAAAATGATGCCGGCGGGGGATCGCCACCGGCCGGCCACCTAGTTCAAATCCGAAATCCATTGTTCGTGCTAAAAACCAATCATCATTGGCATTTTTGTAAGTTAGACTTGTACACACGCTGCATCACGCTCCCTAATAATTTGTTTAAGTTTAGCACGCAAAATCAATATAAAAAAGTCCTTACCTTATGCTGGCCCATGATGGTTGGACAATTAGATCGACTGAGCGTCGGTTTTTATGATCAAATTGAATGGTTGGGTTTGTTTATTTTTAAGCCAACTAATTAGTTGCGTACGCAAGTATTATGGTACATAATGTATTTTACCTGCAAGGAGGCGAAACTTTGTCAGAATCACGTGAAAATTCAATTCATAAATGGCTGCTAATTGCCGGCCGCCAAGTTAGTCGGCAGCTTGATCGGCAATTGGCCAGGATTGGACTTAGTACCAGCCAGTATTTTTATATTCTAAAGATCCATGATCATCCGGGACTAACGCAGAAGGCTCTGGGGGCAACAGAGTTTATTGATCCTAGCAATGTCACGCGGGCAGTTAAACAACTTATTGATCAAGGTTTGATTGAACGACGTCAGAATTCACAGGATAAGCGAGCCTATCAACTTGCTTTAACTGCTAAAGGAAAAGCAATCTATCCACAAATTCTTCAGATTCTTGATGCTGAGGAAGTTGCGTTAACTAAGATCGTTACAGCACAAAAAAATAGTTCTGATCGGCAAAATTTTGTTAATGCCTTGCGCAGTATGAGTCGGATACCAGATAAGCGGGACGATCGTTAAGCTATGCCTTTGTGTTTTTAGTAAATAAATTAGAGGAGCTAACATTTTGAAAATAATTACAGTCGAAGAGCATTTTGATACACCAGCCAATATTAAGCAGTTTAACGCCTATTCAAAAGTGAAAAATAATAATCCGCAGCAAGAGAAGTTAAGCGCAGTTTTAACTAATTTCGACAAACGGATTGAATATATGGATAAGTATGGTATCGATATGCAAGTGATTTCTGACGCCGGTAATTCACCACAAGTATTACCTGATGAACTTACAGTGGATGCCTGTCGCGCGCAAAATGATACGTTGGCGGAAGCGGTAGCAGCACATTCGGATCGTTTAGCCGGTTTAGCCGCCTTACCAGTTAACGTGCCTGATGCCGCGGCTAAAGAACTTGAAAGGGCCGTTAAAACACTTGGCCTGAAAGGCGCAATAATTAGTGGCACGGTGGACGGTCAGTTTTTGGACGATCCGAAATTTGAACCAATTTTTGCTATGGCTGCTAAATTAGATGTGCCATTGTATTTGCATCCCGGTGTCATTAAGGACGAACAAAAGGCAATTTTATACGACAGTAAAGCATACTCACCCGCACTTGCCACATTTATGGGCGGTGCTGCTTGGGGCTGGCACATGGAACAAGGTGTTCAAATGGTGCGTTTAATCATTTCCGGTTTACTGGAAAAATACCCCAATCTTAAATTAGCTTCTGGTCATTGGGGCGAGTTTGTGCCAATGTTCATGGAACGACTAAGTGAGTTTTTACCTTTCTCTGGTTTAGATCTACCACACTCATTTGAGTACTACTACAAGCGTAACGTCTACGTGACGCCATCGGGTATGTTTACTGATCCACAACTGAAATTAGTACTTACTGAGATGGGCGCCGATCATTTAATGTATTCGGAGGATTATCCGTACATTAATCGCAAAGACAAAGTTGGCCAATTCATCACTCAGGCCGACCTCAGTGACCAGGAACGTGAGCAATTTGCCCACGGAACGGCCGAAAAATTGTTTAAACTATAAAGTATTTCGAGAAAAATATTTTCGAAAATTAGGCGATGCTTACCACTAAAAATGGACATTGCGTGTTTACTTTCAGTTAAGGAGGTAAATAACGTAGTGTCCATTTTAGATTAATACGCTATCTGCAAATAATATGAATCAATAAAGCAGGTAAGAAACGCCAAATTTTATGTGTAATTATAAAAATCATTCTTTTTTTAAAGTAACTTAATTTTTTATGACTGCGTTGGTCAAATTTGTCATTGTAATTCAGAATGATGTTTATCAAACGCTCCCCCAACAATTTTTGGTTCTCTATAAATCACTAACCAATAATTATTTAAACACGTGAAATGTATTTGAATAAAACAAGAATAAGTAATATCATATGTTTATGACAATAGAACAAAGAGATTTAAAAATGGCTGAAATATTTAAAGTATTATCGGATGCAAATCGACTTCAAATGATTAGAATTTTGTATCAAAGTGGTAGCGAGATGACATGCGGGGAGGTTGGCAAAAAACTTGAAGTGAGTAAATCAACCGTTTCTTACCACTTCAAGGTTTTAAGATCAGTTGGTTTAACAAACACGAGACAAGAGGCACAAAGTAAATTTCTGTCACTTAATTTAAATACATTCAAGGAATACTTACCTGGCTTTTTAAGTTCGCTTTAAAAGCCAGTTTATTTTTAGCTATTAGTTCTATGACTATCGAACAAAAAAGAAGGAGAAAGATTTGAAAGTAAATCAGGATTCAAAACTATTAATGATCATGACTGCCATTTTTGTAGCAACATTTATGACATCGGTTGAAACAACTATTGTTACTACAGCATTACCCACAATTATTAGCAAATTGAATGGATTATCGCTACAAAGTTGGGTGTTTGCGATGTATCTTCTTACCACAGCCGTGAGGACACCAATTTATGGTAAATTAGCAGATCGTAGTGGTAGAAAACAAATTTTTATTAGCGGACTAATTGTTTTTTCCGTTGGCTCTTTTTTATGTGGGATTTCGACCAATATTTATGAATTGATTTTGTTTAGAGCAGTCCAAGGTATTGGTTCTGGCGCAATTATGCCAATCACATTTACGATAATTGCCGATTTGTTTACTTATGAAAAGCGGTCGACAATGTTAGCATTAAATAATACAGCATGGGGAATTTCTGCGTTGCTAGGCCCATTAATCGGTGGGTTTATTGTTGATCAGTTAAACTGGCACTGGATTTTCTTTATTAATGTACCATTAGGTGTAGTTGTCCTGATTTTAGTTATATTTGGGTTTAAAGAGCAACCGCGTAAAAGTGAAAAAAGGCCGATTGATTTTAAAGGGATTTTTAGTTTATCAGGATCATTAGTTTTTTTGCTATTATTATTTCAGATATTAGGGAATCAACGGGTGAAGTTATCAGTTATTGGCGCCATGGCGGCCTTCTTTTTGGCCTTTCTTTATTTGTTTTGCAGAGCAGAAAAAAATGCCCAAGATCCCATTATTCCGTTAACTTTATTTAAAAACCAATTATTTACAATTCAAATAGCAACTGCACTTTTACTAAGTGGCATTCAAATAGGTTTTCAAACCTATTTTCCGATATGGTTACAATCAATTTATAAAGTGTCTGCTTCGGTGGCTGGACTTGCGGTAACACCTAGTCCAGTTTTATGGTTAATTAGTTCATTTTTTGTCGGTGCATTGGTTAGGCGATTTGCGCCAAAACGAATTACAGGTCCCATTATTTTAATTCAGTTACTGTTTTATGTGCCTTTAGTAATTGCAGGTGTTAAATTCCCAATGCCGCTATTTTACATTGTTGCTGGCGTTACCGGAGCTGGCCTGGGAATTATAATTACTATGAATACCTTAATTTCGCAAAGAGTAGTACCTGATAATAACATTGGGACGGCCTCTTCAATGTTAACTTTGGGAAGAACTTTGGGTCAAACAATTATGACGGGCGTGTTTGGTCTAATTTTTAATTTGTCAATTAATCAATCATTAATGACACATCAAAATGTGAATCTTGTGCAGGTAAACAAGTTTATTAGTTCCACACAAAAGAATAACGTCAGTTCTAATTCGATTATAACGATGGAAAATATCATTGTGGGTGGCATGCATTATATATTTGCGGCCGTATTAATTTTATTTGTGCTGATTTTATTACTTAATATCTCAGATAAAAACAAATACGCCATTAATTAATGGGAGCCAGTAGCGCGTTATTCAAATATGTTATTTAATAAAACAAAAATAAAGCACTTGCTATGAAGTGTACTTCAAGGTTTAAAATAACCTTGGTAGATAAAATAAGTTTAGGAGATGTTTCTTTGAAAGCAGCAGTATTTATTGAACCTGGCAAAATGGCAGTTCAAGAAGTCGAAAAGCCCAAAATTGAAAAGGCAACTGACGCCGTTATTCGTATTGTTAGAGCGTGTGTCTGTGGCTCTGATTTATGGTGGTATCGTGGAATTGCAAAACGTGATCCGAATTCGTTAGTCGGTCATGAAGCAATTGGTGTTGTTGAAGAAGTTGGTGCCGAAGTGACTGACATTAAAGTTGGTGATTTTGTGATCGCACCATTTACGCATGGCTGTGGTCATTGTGCTGCGTGCTTGGCTGGTTTTGATGGCGACTGTATGAACCAAGAGGCAGGTGGAAATTCTGGCTATCAAGGGGAGTACCTACGTTTTGTTAACGCAAATTGGGCCTTAGTCAAAGTTCCTGGTGATCCTAAATCTTATTCCGATGCGATGTTAAACTCACTGTTAACCTTGGCCGATGTTATGGCAACTGGTTATCATGCAGCTGCAAGTGCCGAAGTTAAAAAAGGTGATACAGTCGTTGTTATGGGCGATGGCGCGGTTGGCCTATGTGGCGTGATTGCCGCCAAGTTACGTGGTGCTAAGCGTATTATTGCAATGAGTCGGCATGAAGATCGGCAAAAGCTTGCTCGTGAGTTTGGTGCAACCGATATTGTCCCGGAACGTGGCGCTGAAGCGGTTGAAAAGGTTATGAAATTGACGGATGGTGGTGCTGATGCCGTCCTTGAATGTGTCGGAACAGAACAATCAGTTGCGACAGCAGTTAAAGTTGGTCGCCCGGGAGCTATTGTTGGCCGGGTAGGAGTTCCACAAAAGGCTGAAATGAATACCAATGATCTTTTCTGGCGAAATATTGGATTACGCGGGGGTATTGCCTCGGTAACTACTTATGATAAGAACGTGTTACTGGATGCTGTGTTAAGTGGCAAAATTAATCCAGGCAAGGTGTTTACTAAACGGTTTGACCTCGATCATATTCAGGATGCCTATGAGGCAATGGATCAGCGAACGGCCATCAAGTCGTTGGTTACGGTTAGTGAAGTTTAAAATTAAAAACGAGACTGAGAAAGGGCAATCTTTTCGACTTAATTTTTTAGGCTTATGACTATTTTGAATATGTGATTCATAGAATGAATTATTTTCTGAATATGATTAAGACTTGAAAATCTGAAATGTTTGTTGGCTTAAATTTTCAGTGACTTTTACCACTTTGATTTATTTGTTAACCTGGCAAATAGATCTTCCTATATTTGGTGTAGGGGTTGAATAGATCAGTATTGTTAATGATTTGAGCCAATAATTTGCAGTGATAGAACCAACTCTAAGCTTTTTTAGACAAATGTAACGATAAATTTCAAATTAATGCTAAGGCCAAAAAATGATCTAGTGAAAATATTACTAGGTCATTTTTTTATTGATAGACGGAAACGACAATGGCCTAATCTAAGATTATTTGGGGCCGGATTAAATTTTGGCCTTTACTGCATGTTAGGTGGAGAAACAATGATTATCTGAAGAAGATGGATCCGAATAACGGATACTTCAGTTAATCCGTCTCGATTTACTTTCTGGATATGGTTTTATTGGTATTAACCAGTTAGACTAACAACATAACATTCAAACGATTAAACCAATAGATTTAGGGATGGCGAATTATTGATGAATAAAGAAATGGCGTTAGAAAGAATTAAACAGGGCTTTCTGCAATCACAGGCTATGTTGTTGGC
This sequence comes from Loigolactobacillus backii, assembly GCF_003946275.1. Classification (GTDB taxonomy): domain Bacteria; phylum Bacillota; class Bacilli; order Lactobacillales; family Lactobacillaceae; genus Loigolactobacillus; species Loigolactobacillus backii. The sequence continues at coordinate 17,397 of NZ_RHNQ01000013.1, read as the reverse complement.
TTTAGGGGATGAGAATCGCCAATTAATTATTGTGGCGTTGTTACAAGTGGGGTGTACAGGAACTCGAGTTGGCACTTTAACAGCAGAAACTCATTTATCACGGCCTGCAATTTCGCACCATTTAAAAATATTAAAAGTGGCTGGGTTAGTGACCTTACGTAAGGTGGGGACCAAACACTATTACGCAGTAAATCCCAGTGCTAATTTTGCTGTTTTGCAAAGTACCACTGCCGTGATTCAGCAATTAGCCCAGGAGGAAATAAATGAATAAAATGATGCAGGCCATGCAGATTAAAACATACGGCCAAGTACCAGTGCAGTTGGTATCAGTTCCGGTACCGGCAATTGAACCAACCGATGTTTTGGTGGCAGTTAAGGCCGCCGGGATAAATCCAATCGATTTTAAAACGCGAAACGGAGAAGTTAAGTTGCTGGCTAAACACCAAATGCCTTTGACGTTAGGCCATGAATTTGCTGGTGTAATTGTTAAAGTGGGTGGCCAGGTCAAACAGTTTAAAGTTGGGGATGAGGTTTATGGTCGGCCACGGGATTCGCGAATTGGAACATTTGCCGAATATTTAGCAGTGGATACTGGTGACATTGCGCTAAAACCACAGAATTTATCATTCATTGAGGCGGCAGGTTTACCGTTGGTTGGTTTGACCAGCTATCAGGCATTGGTAGATATTGCCCACATCCAGGCAGGCCAAAAGGTTCTGATTCAGGCCGGTGCTGGGGGTGTAGGCTCAATTGCCATCCAATTGGCCAAAAGTTTAGGCGCTTACGTTGCTACCACGGCCAGTCCCACCAGCACAGTGTTAGTGAAACGATTTGGCGCGGATAAGGTGATTAATTATCATCAGCAAGATTTCAGCCAAGTATTACATGGCTATGATCTGGTTTTCGATACTTTAGGTCACACCAATTTAAAGAAGGCCTTTCGTATTTTAAAATCAGGTGGTCGGATTGTTTCAGTTAGTGGATTACCCAATGCCCGCTTTGCCCGCCAAACACACCGCAGTTGGCGGAAAGCAGTACTTTTCGGCCTGGCGACGTTAAACTTAACTTGGTGGGAGCAAAAATATCACGTTCGCTATGATTTTTTGTTTATGAAAGCCAATGGGGCAGAGTTGGCCAAACTGACAAATTTAATTGAACAGGGTAAGATTAAACCGCTGGTCGACCAAGTATTTCCACTGGCGAAAACGCAGTCAGCACTAGATTATTCAGAAAAAGGTCGGGCCCACGGCAAAATTATTGTGAAAGTGGCTGATTAGGCGTTGAATTACTTCAATTTAAAATACGTCCAAAATTTCAGTAGAAAAACATTTTTATGCTTCAAAGTCGTATAATGACCATATTAATAAGATGATGAGAGGTAAATTTATGACAGAATTAACTCGTTTTTACAATACGTTTCAACCGAGCCACTATGATATTTTTTTGGATATTAACCGTGAAAGCAAACAATATACTGGTAAGACAACGATCACCGGTGACGCCAAAGCGCAAACAATTGCTGTACACCAAAAAAATTTAACGATCGAGTCCGTGCAAGTAGACGGGCAAAACAGACCTTTTACGATTGATGCCAAGGTTGATGCCGTTCGAATTGAGCTGGCAAATACAGGTGATGTGACGTTAACAATCACTTATAAGGCGGCGTTAACGGATTCTATGATGGGCATTTATCCGTCCTATTACGAATTAAACGGGGTAAAGAAACAAATTATCGGGACCCAGTTTGAAACTAATTTTGCCCGGCAAGCTTTTCCGTGTATTGATGAACCGGAAGCTAAGGCAACCTTTGCTTTAGCCATCAAATTCGATGAACACCCTGGTGAAACAATCATTAGCAATATGCCAGAAGTTCGGAATGAAAATGGGATTCACTATTTTGATACAACGGTGCGAATGTCAACGTACCTGATTGCTTTTGCCTTTGGTGAGTTGCAAAGTAAACAAACAACTACTAAAAGTGGTGTGCAAGTTGGTGTTTTTGCGACCAAGGCACATCAAGCCAATGAATTAGATTTTGCGTTGGATATTGCTAAACGTTCGATTGAATTTTATGAAGATTTCTATCAAACGCCATATCCGTTACCACACTCTTGGCAATTGGCTTTACCAGACTTTTCGGCCGGAGCGATGGAAAATTGGGGCTTAGTAACTTACCGCGAGGCGTATCTATTACTTGATCCTGAAAACACGGCACTAGATATGAAACAACTTATTGCAACGGTAATTGCCCACGAGTTGGCTCACCAATGGTTTGGTGATTTGGTCACGATGAAATGGTGGGATGATCTATGGTTAAACGAAAGTTTTGCTAATATGATGGAATACGTTGCCATTGATGCGCTTGAACCAGATTGGCATATTTGGGAGATGTTCCAGACATCAGAGGCCTCGGCCGCTTTGCAACGAGATGCTATTGATGGTGTGCAGTCAGTGCACGTTCAAGTTGAGAATCCAGCAGAAATTGATGCGTTATTTGATAGTGCAATTGTTTACGCAAAAGGAGCACGAATGTTGGTCATGGTACGGGCCTTAATTGGTGATGATGCGCTACGTGCCGGATTAAAAGATTACCTTGGAACTCATAAGTATAACAACGCAACTGGCGCCGATCTATGGTCTGCTTTAGGAGCAGCATCTAAGATGGATTTAGGCACTATTATGAAGTCATGGTTGGAACAACCAGGCTATCCCGTGGTGACCGCGGCGATTGTTGCTGATAAATTGACTTTAACTCAACAACAATTTTTCAGTGGCAAAGGTCAGGAAGTTGGTCGAAAGTGGCAAATCCCGTTGAACAGTAATTATGCTGCTGCACCGGCAATAATGGCTGAAAAGGCTTTAACGCTTGGGGACTACGCACAATTACGGGCGGCTAATGGCAAGCCGTTCCGCTTAAATTTGGGTAATAATTCACACTTCATCGTTAAATACGATCGTACATTATTGGCGGATATTTTGAACAACATTACGACGTTGGACGCTATTTCCCAGTTGCAAGTACTGCAGGACCTTCGTTTATTAGCGGAAGGGCGCCAAATAGCATACGCTGATATCGTGCCGCTGTTGGCCCGGTTTGCAGACAGTCATTCAAACGTCGTCAGTGCTGCCTTATACCAAGTTGCAAGTAATTTGAAGAAATTCGTAACGCCTAATTCTGCTGAAGAAAAGGATCTGCAAGCTTTCTTTAACCAATTAAGTAGTGCGCAAGTTACCCGTTTGGGGTGGACACCTAAGGCTAGTGAAGTAAATGATGATCAGCTAACGCGGCCAGTTGTTTTAAACGCGGCGTTATATGCACAAAATAAAAATGCAGTTAAAACGGCACATGATTTATTCACAGTTAATAAGGATCACCTTGCAACTTTACCGGCTGCGACGCGGGTTTTCATTTTGAAAAATGAAGTTAAGAATTTCGGTAGCGCCGAATTGTTTGATCAATTGTTGGCGGCGTACCGACAAACCGCCGATGGGAGCTATAAGTCTGATTTGTGTGCGGCCTTAACAAGTACACCAGATGCGACGTTAATTGGACGGTTAATTGAGAAGTTTGAAGATGCAGACACGATTAAGCCCCAGGATTTGCGCGCTTGGTTCCGTGGTGTTTTGGCTACTAATGAGGGTGAACAGGCCGCTTGGAATTGGATTCGCCGTGACTGGCAGTGGTTAGAAGAGACTGTCGGCGGTGATATGGAATTCACCACGTACATCACCGTTATTGCTAGTATCTTCCGGACACCAGAACGCTTGGCCGAATTCAAGGCCTTCTTTGAACCTAAGCTGAACACGCCTGGGTTGACCCGAGAAATCACGATGGATACCAAAATGATTGAAAGTCGCGTTGACTTAATTGAAGCAGAGAAAGATGCCGTCAATGCGGCCATTACTAAAATTATTCGGTAATTTACTCATTTAATAAGGAAGCCCATAGATTATGGTATATAAATATTGTCCCACTTGCGGTACAAAATTAACTAAGAAAACGGCCGGCGATGATGGGTTAACGCCATTTTGTCCAAACTGTGAGCGTTACTGGTTTCCGACCTTTTCGGATTGCGTGATTGTTCTAGTTGCAAATGAACTTAACGAGATTGTTTTGGCAAAGATGCCTTATTTATCACATCAATATGCTTCGTTGATTTCTGGCTACATGCAGCCAGGCGAGTCCGCCGAAACAAGTGCAAAACGGGAAGTTGATGAGGAACTGGGCATCACTTTGAGCAACATTGAATATGCGGGGACTTATTGGTTTGGAAAAAGTGAAGCCTTGATGCATGGTTTTATTAGTCGGACGACTAATCAGGATTTGAAGTTATCTAGGGAGTTAGCTTCTGCAAAATGGGTTTCAGCCCGAGAAGCACCTAAATATATGTTTCCCGATAGTCCCGGCAATGCAGCCGCGGCGGTTTACCGTAAATTTGTTCACGAAATTGCTGGTCAATAGACTAATCGTTAGGCTTATGGGGAATGGTTTAAAATTTTGTTGTAAAAGTATATCTAATTAAGCGTGAAAAAGGAGCCAAATGAGTTAGACAAAAACTAACTCATTTGGCTCCTTTTTGTGTAAATTTTATGTTTGATTATTTTTTTAGATCCAGAGTTGACGATCCTCAAATCAATGCAAAAGGTCGTATTTTAATAAGGTATCAACTGTGGCCAAAACAGCAGTTTTATTATTACTTAGTGGTTGCCAGCCCAATATTTGTTTAGCTTTTTGATTACTAACGTTGCGGTTGATATCCAGGAGCAACTTGCCTTCTTGTGCTTGCTTACTGACTAATGCACCAGTTCGAATTATCCAATTGGGCAGCACTTTTGTGGAAATTTGATTGGCAAGTTGCGGCCGTTTTTGTCTGATTAGGGCACCAATTTCGGGTAGTGAAATTTGACCATCTTCACTAGCAATGAATCGTTGTCCGTTAGCCTGAGGAGTGATCATTGCCCGAATGTGCAGATCAACAACATCCCGGACATCAACAACATCTAAGGGAATGTTAGGGATTCTTTTAAGCGAACCATCGATTAGGCCTTTGATCAAACCAAAGCTGTCAGAAACGTGCTCGTTGAGTGCTGAGCCTAAAATAGCCACGGGATTAACGGTTGTAAATTCAAGCTTACTGTTTGCAGCTTTGAGGTATTGCCAGGCCGCCTTTTCAGCAAGTAATTTTGATTTTTCGTAGGCGGACAGGCCTTTTTCATTTGGATTTGTCCAATCTTCCTCGGTGGTTAATGACTGTTTATTTTTATTGCTGAAACCAATAGCGCCAAAATTGGCAGTCATAACAACACGTTTGACGTGAGAAGTTTGGGCCTGTTTAAGAATTCGTAAAATACCTTCCGTCGCACCATTTTTATTCTTTGAACTAGCCGAAAACATGGGTGAAGCGACACTTAAAACGTAGGTCACGTTGTGCATTGCCTCTTCCCAACCAACATCATTTGTTAAGTCGGCCTTCACAAAACTTAACTTATCAAGATTAATACCGTTATTGGCTTTGAGTGTAGTGACAATCGTTGCCTTCTTTTCTAAAGTACGTAAAGTCGCCCGTACATTGTAGCCCTGTTTTAAAAGTTGCAGAATAAGTTGCATGCTTAAAAAACCATTACCACCAGTTACTAAGACGTTATTATTCATAATTGCCTCCACATGATTGCTTAATTGTTGTTATTTGTTCATAATGATCACAGTAAACTATCGACAATACTCTAGGGCAAGAATAAATCATTAAAAGTTTAGGAAAGAGTTGGCATATGACTTATACAATTAAAGAGGTCGCACAGAAGGTAGGTTTATCGATTTATACGTTGAGGTTTTATGATAAGCAAGGTTTGTTACCGTTTGTTATGCGAAATACGGCTGGTTACCGCACCTTTACGGACTCGGATCTTAGCATTATCCATACGATTTGCTGCCTAAAAAATACAGATATGAAGATTAGTGATATTCGGCAGTATTGATGGCGGGACCGGCCACAATTGATAAAAGGGCCAAGTTGCTTTCAGAACAACGCAATAAAGTTTTGGTCAAACAAAAGCAATTAACTGAAAGCCTGGGGGAAATTGACTATAAACTTAATATTTATAATTCTCCGGAGGCCGAACAAATCATTAAACAGGCAAGAGCATACGTCAAAAATGAAAAACAACTTAGTGATCATTTTTAGTTGTAGAGTAAAGGGCGCACGTTCTAGAGAGTGTTTAGAAAAGCGCCGAGGAGCACAGTTATGGACTTTATAACTGTGCTCCTTGGCGCTTCAATTCGTCTCAGTCACTGTAGAAAGCTGCCTTTCAAACACGTTTACACAAAAGTGGCCAGAGGAGAAACTAGTTAAGGTATTTTCCAAACATAGTCCCTTGGATTATTTCCCCTTAATTTTCAGTTTTAGGGTGCAACCACTTAGTCACAAGTGGTCTATTTTTGATTAGGACTGGTGCCAGTAGCAGCAACGCTAGAAAGCCACAGGCAGGAAAGCCCCAGAAACCTGAGCTAACATCCATAATGCCACCAACAAATAGACTGCCCACCGGGGTTGTCCCTTGATTAAGTAGAACGTAAACGCTCATAATCCGGCCGCGTAATTCATTTGGAATTGAGAATTGGAACGAAGCATTAGATTGATTTAAGAAAATCATATTACAAAAGCCGATTAATACCATCATCAGCATTGCCATCCAATACGTGTGTACGAAGATCATTGCGGCCTGCAAAGCGGCCGTACCAACGCCGACGTACAAGTAGATGTTACGTTGCAGGCCAAAGCGGGAAAGGTAACTCATTAAAAATGCGGCAATTAACGAACCAATTCCGGTTGCCGATAGTAGATTGGCGTAAGTTTGTGCACCGGAATGGAGTACCGTCTTCGCAAAAATGGGAATGATGACGTTATTATTATAGTTCAGTGTACAAACAACCAACATCAACTCCGCACTTAGTCGGACCGCACTATGACGCCAAACATAAGATAATCCGTCTTTGACATCACTCCAAATGCGTTCGTGGGAGTGTGAAGCAACGACATTCTTTTGTTGAATTAAAAATAAACCAAATAAAACGGCAACGTAACTGATCGTGTCAACTAAGAAGCAAAAACTAACACTGAATTGAACCATGAGCAGACCCGCCAACGATGGTCCGGCAATTTTTGCCAGGTTAAAGATGGTTGAGTTTAGCGAAATACCGTTCATTAGGTTTTTCTGGCCCACTAATTCAACCACAAATGACTGTCGGGTTGGGGTATCAAAACTTTGTAGAATTCCGTAGCCTAACGCGATCAATAAAATTTCCCAGTATTGAACAATTTTAAGGTAAACCAAGGTAGTCATGATGGCACCTAAAATTAGAAAACCAAATTGAGTGACGAGCAAAATTGTACGTTTGGGGAAACGGTCGATTAAAGTTCCCGCTACTAGCGTTAGCGCCAGAATGGGGATGAACTGAAAGGCTGATAGAAGACCAACCTTGAAGGCAGATTTGGTCATTTGGTAGACTAGCCAGGTCTGCGCGGTCCGTTGTACCCAAGTTCCCATAACGGAGATACACTGACCAATCCAGAAGTAACGAAAATTTTTCTCACTTAATGATGAAAAGGTACTGCGTAAAAAATTCATAGCCAGACGTCCTTCAAAAAATTTTTCGAAAAAATATAACTTTACCTACTTTAGACTTTATTTATCGGTTGTCAATTGAGGTAAACAGTGAAATTATTGCTACTATTTTAAACTGGAAATTTCAAAAAACAATTCTAAAATACTTCTAATTGGCGGCCCAGATGTCCATTGCGTCACATGCTAATAATAGTTAGTATAATAACTATGGAAGATTTATTAACAAATTCGTGTTTAAAAATCACTTTTAATAGTGTGTATCTGACTAATTCAGTGTGAACGTGGCAAGCACAGGAACCTGGGCGCTTTTCCAAACATTTTTTAAGGGAGGCTTGATCTATGGGGCTTTTAATCTCGTCGTTTGTCATTTTGGTGGCAGTAGCCGCCAGTAATATTATTGCTAAATATATTCCTGGTATTTCGCGAACCTACATTAACCTTGCTGTTGGCGTACTAGTGGGCTTAATGCCAATGACTAATCACTTGGTTTTAGGGTTTAATGATAATGTCTTCATGATTTTAATTTTAGCACCGCTATTATTTTTTGAAGGACAAACGACACCATTGTTAACAGTGCGTAAAAAAGTTAAAAGTATTGTGGGAACGGCGGTTATTTTGGCTGTCCTGTCGGCAGTTTTAGTGGCAATAGTCATTCATAAAACGTTTAATCTAATTATTCCGGTGGCGTTAATTATTGTGGCCATTAGTACACCAACTGATGCGACGGCCTTTGATTCGGTAGTTGAGGGTCGTAAAATATCGCAACCATTAAAGAATAATTTGAAAATGGAATCTTTATTTAATGACGCTACTGGTATTATTCTACTTCAAGCAGCAACTTTATGGTTAAGTACCGGTCATTTATCCTTGTGGGGTAACGTGACTGCCTTTTTGGTTTCGGCAATTGGGGGAATTGTTGTTGGTTCAATTTTGGCCTTTGCGTTTATGGCCTTTCGCCAATATTTTGTTCGTTCAACCAATAATGTTATTTCGTCACAAACCTTAATTTATATTTTAACGCCGTTTTGTATTTATTTTTTGGCCGAAAAATTAGGTGTTTCGGGCATCATTGCCGTTGTTTCGGCCGGATTGGTCCATAATAGCGAGGCCAATCGTAGTCGTTTTTCCTCGCCGCGGCAAATGCATTTAGGACTTCAAATGATTAATTTTGCGAATGAAGTACTAAATAGCTTTGTTTTTGTGGTCCTGGGAATCAGTTTGGAGCGAATCTTTTTCAGTCGCTATAATATAATGATCAGTTCGTTAAAGTGGCTTGCAGTAGGGATTGTCGTCTACGTTTTGTTACTGGGCTGTCGTTATGTTTACGCGCGTTTCTTTATTGGTGATAAACGGCGTCTAACTGCGAGTCTGTTTGCGCTTGGTGGTGTTCATGGGACCGTTATCTTGGCGATGACTTTTTCGATTGGTGGCGACATTGCACGTTCAACTTTTCATTTCATTATTATTGTGGAAACTGTTGTTATTATTTTAAGCATGTTAGTGCCAACAATTGTCTTTAAATTTATTTTACCAATTGATGCGGACGAGCAGAATCGTGCTGATCAATTGCAAAGGTTACGTCACGAAATGGTTATTGTTGGTATCAATCAAGTGAAATCAATGACGTTGACGGCAGAGGTCAGTGCCAGTGTCATTTACGATTTGCGTGATCAAACGCAGAAAAACACGCTTAAATCCTTTTATCGACAATGGCGTGCGGTAACCTCGAATAAGGCAATGTTAACTGGATTACAAAGCGTTGAGGAACGCCGTGCCTTGATGCATGCTTTTGATGCTGAACGGCAATATTTGTACACTTTGGCAAAAAGGCACATGGTTAGTTCAGATTACGTTTATGAAATTTACAGTGAAATATTGCTGTCTGAATCACTAGTACTTGATCCTAAAAATCAAATGATTTGATTCTTTTCAAGCATAGTTGAGTTTAAAAGGTAGCAAGCTGGGAGTGGGACAAAAGTCTATTTTGAATTGGCTGTAGTTAGGCACGGGAACCCAGGCTTTTGGCGCACGTTCTAGAGTAATAATCCCCAATTGCGGAGTAAAATCTGGACGCTTTTTCAAATATGCTAGATTTAAACGTAAGAAAGGTCCACTGCGTATCAGGCAATTAAGTCTGATATGCAGTGGACCTTTCAATTATAATCGTGACTATTTTTATAATTAGGCGTTTTGTTTGGTTTCTACCCAATTCTTTAACAGGTAGATGTTAAGGAGTGAGAAGACGATTGTTATTAAGAAAAGTATCCCACTAAAACTCAGTAGGCCAGGATTAATGGTTGCATTATATTGGCCCGTGAAGAGCGGGGTAACAAATTTCCCTAGCAAATTGCCCATCGTAGATAAAATCTTCAAAAGAAGAATCCCAACTACAACGTATAACACGAAATAAATAAATTTGGAGCGCATTTCTGGTAACCAAGTGCTAATGGTTACCCCCAACAAATGAACTAAACTAATGAACGCCCAACCGTATAAAGTCAGTGCCAGAATGGTCGTTAGACTAGTAGCGGTATAAGGCAAAATTTGCTGGAAAGAAGCGTGGATATCTGATAAAGCACCGATACTGCAGATCCCGCCGATTATCAGTTCCAGCACTAGAAAGTAAATGAAGCTGAGTAACGTTGAACCCAGATTAGCTAAGTATAATTTGGTGTCGGTGATGGGTAATAACCGCGCTGAACTGCTGGTCCAAACGTGTTCGGTTCGGCGTGCCAATAATATAAATAAAATTAGACCGGCAAGAAAACCATAAGAAAGCGTTAATCCAATTGGGTCTATCCGATCAAAAGTGTGCTTCCATAGCATGTTGATCAAGGTGATCACTAATGCCAGTAGCTGCAAGCCAACAATGGCGTGTACACTATTACTCTTTTTGCGAAATAAGTTTGTCGTTAATGCCAATATTTTAGTCATCATTCTCGCCTCCAGTATAAAGATTTTCGTAATAGTCCTCGATACTTTCGCCGTATTTTTCACGAATTGTGTCAGCCTGTTCTTGAGCAACGACGTGCTTATCCTTGACAATAACCACTGCGTCCAATAAATTAGCGATATCGTTAACGTGATGATCGCTGATGAGAATTGTGGCCGTTTCTGATTTCCATTTTAGAATACTGGCAATAATCTTTTTGCGGCTCATGACGTCAATCCCATCAAATGGTTCATCCAACAAATAAAGGGGGACTTGACGTGCCAAAGTTAATGCAACGATAAATTTGTTGCGGTTACCCTTAGATAATTTACTGAGGCGCTGGTGCAAATCAAGCTCAAGAAAATCTGCCAATTGTTGAAATTGCGTCGCCGAGAAATCAGGGTAAAGTAGCGTGTAATCATGAACAATTTGTGCCAAACGAGCTCGCCGATCGCTACCGTCTAATTGATGACTAAAGCTGATCTGTTGCTTCCGATTAACGACACTGGTTTGTTGATTAACGTTGATTTCGCCATGGAAACCTTTGGCAACACCACTAATCAAACGCATTAACGTTGTTTTGCCGGCACCATTTGCGCCCAATAAACCAACAATGCTGCCTGCCGGTATAGTACAGGTGAGATCGTCAAGAATGCTAACTAGATTTAATTTATAAGTTAGATTTTTAATTTGTAGAACTTCAGTCATGTTGTACTTCCTTTCGTTGGTCAATGTAGTTTTTTAAATATTGCACCATTTCTGCAGGAGTGATTTTGAGGGCAAGCATTTTATCATATAATTCACTAAATTGTTCCGTAACTATGCGTTTTTTTAGCGCTTGCAGTAGTTGGGTATCGCTAGTCACAAAATTACCCTTACCACGTTGGGTGATAATGATCCCTTCCGTCGTTAACTCACTCAGTGCTCGTTGGATTGTGTTGACGTTAACCGTTAACGTTACCGCCAATTGCCGAATTGCTGGCAGCTTCTGCCCGGCCTTGAGATGTCCTAGAATAATTTCTTGATAAACGTACTGTTTGATTTGGTAATAAATCGGTACCTTATCGTTGAATTTCATGTGGCCCTCCTTAATAGTGTATTAGCTTTCTATTACACTATAGGATACTTTAGAAAATTTGGCAAGAAATTTTTTGATAGCCATTGTACGAAGTAATAAGTACATGAATCCCAGGTTTACCGAGTTGGTAGTGGCACCGGAAAATCAATTTTGATAATGACGAACCTTAGGCGGAATATAAGCGGTCATGAAGGCCAAAATCTCTTTTAATGAATCAGAGAATAGCAGCTTTTCCCGGTCAATTTGGGTAAGAAAATCATCCTGCACCATTTCATCGAACATAGCCTTCAACGGATTATAGTAGCCATTAATATTGTAAAAAACGCAGGGATTATCGTTATTGCCAATTCTTGCCCACGAGAATGCTTCTACAATTTCTTCTAAAGTTCCAGGGCCACCTGGTAAAGCAATACAGCCATCCGCCATCGTTAACATTTCCTGTTTTCGAATGGACATATTGGCCACAACTTCTAGATCAGAGAGTTCACTGAAGGCGGCACCCCGATCGACTAATTCCTGAGGCATAACGCCGTGTACTTTACCACCATTATGTAGGACTTCGCTTGCCAGTGTACCCATTAAACCGACGCCGCCACCGCCATAAACTAATTCAAGGTTTTCACGTACTAGCCAGCGACCTAATTTGCGAGCGGCATCCTGATAAATTTTATTATTACCAGAGGAGGCGCCACAGTAAACGGCAATTTTTTTCATTTTAAAACCAACTTTCATTTCTAATTTGATTAAGGTGTGTTGAAAAAAAGAGGTTTAAGCTTGTGAATAAACATGGGAAGTTGAGTAATTTTTTAAACACTCTCCTAGTGGCGTGTAGCGACCATATTTAAAACTATTAGCTAGTTTTCAGAACGCCAAAACCTAACTTGAACAAGCCAGAACAGATTAGATTCCATTCCGGTGCGCGAGGACGGAACGCGTGCGACTTGGACTTGCCGGGCTTCGGCTTAATCCAATCGACAACGGGAAACAAGTTCTGTTTAGTGAATATGTTCTAGTAATTAATATTTGCTAAAATTAGTTGTTAAGAATGAGCGACAGTGGCGGGTTGGCGAGCTAACTTTTACTAGATAAAAGCAAAGCTGGAGTAAAAGTGGATCTCGCCAAGACCGCCATTAATAATCATCGACACAGCTGGCCCTTGCGCCCCTCCACTCCATCAGCAGCAATAGAACGTTCAAACGCTATTTGTGTCTAATGGCAACCACTGCCAAGGTGAAATGGAGGCGCTGGTGTATCAGCCGTGTCGAAGGTACTTGATGACTGAATTGTGGTCATTTAGTACCTTGCGTGATTGACAAGATCCATTTTCTTTTCCGAATGGGTTTAATCGGAAAGAAAATTAGCTTGTCAACGCGCCACGCGTTCCATACGCCAGCTCCGGAATGAAACCTAACTAAATCTGAGCAAGTGCAATTCAGTGGCCAAGCAGCATAAACATTATTTTTAATAGCTATGATGCACTAGGATTGTCTACCTATAGTGAAATAACAGGTTATATCTGGCTGATTTTTAGGTTATATCTAAACTAACGCTTTAATTTTACAGCAATAAATTTCAGAAAGAAGAATAGAATTTAAATTAAGAACTATTTTTTGAATATCGTCCGAATTATTTTAGCGATAGTTTATACTTGTCCTACAAAACTAATAGAAACTAAGGGGCTTAATATGACTTTACAAGAACATCAACAATGGTTGGTTACTTTTTATAAGCAGCGCAATTGGTACCAGTATTCACCGTTTATTCGGTTGAATTTTCTAACTGAAGAAGTGGGGGAACTTTCCCGGGCGATTCGGGCGTTAGAAATTGGTCGCGATCATCCTGGGGAAAAACCGGGATCGGATGCCCAAAAACGCGCAAATCTCCAAGAAGAATTAGCAGATATTTTAGATCAAGTGTTGATCATTAGTGCGAAATACGATATTGTTCCAGAAAATCTGTTAACTGCTAGTGAAACCAAATTAGGCCAACGATTCGAAAATAGTTAATGGTGGGGTATTTTTGGTGGGGTTATTTAAATTGGTGTTAAAGTTAGGAATGCATTAACTAGTAAAGGTATTTCCAAACACGACCTGGCTAATTAGTACAAGCTACCATTTATAACTAATTCGGCGGATGTTAAATGAAATTTGGCGGAGTTTCTAAGTAGTGGCATTGGTAGTTGAAACTTAAATGATTGCCGCTTAAAATAGAGGGATCAGTAAAAACGGAAAGTGAGCGAAATATGCAACTAACAGCAGCGACCCTTTTGAAAACAAAATTTGGTTATGATCATTTTCGCCGCGGGCAAAAGACAGCAATTGATAAGGTACTTGCTGGTGAAAATAGCTTAGCGTTAATGCCGACTGGTGGTGGTAAATCACTGTGCTACCAAATACCGGCCTTATTGCTGCCGGGTATCACTTTAGTAATCTCGCCACTGATTTCGCTAATGAAGGACCAAGTGGATGCCTTACACGAAAATGATATTCCAGCGACTTTTATTAATAGTACTTTGGATTATGCCGAAATTAATGAGCATTTGCGGTTGGCTGCTAGTGGTGAGGTCAAGCTGCTCTACTTAGCACCAGAACGGTTAGATTCAAGCTCTTTTTTGGCCGAACTTGGTCAACTTAATATTTCATTAATTGCAGTTGATGAGGCCCACTGTATTTCGCAGTGGGGCCACGATTTTCGCCCTAGTTACTTAAACTTAACGACTAGTTTGGCGCAACTACCAAGTCAGCCACCGATTATAGCCTTGACGGCCACCGCCACCATCCAAGTCGCAGACGATATTTGTCGGCGTTTAGAAATTCCGACCGAAAATGTTATTCGAACTGGTTTTGCTCGGGATAATCTGGCCTTCCAGGTGATTAAGAATCAAGACCGTGATCGTTTTTTGTTAGACTATTTGAAGTTGAATCATGATCAGTCCGGAATTATTTATGCGAGTACCCGTAAAGAGGTGCAACGCTTGGTCCACTTACTACAACAGCATAAAATTAAAGCAACGCAGTATCATGGAGGCTTATCAGAGCAAGAACGGCGCCAGAACCAAGAGGACTTTTTGTATGATCGCGTTCAGGTAATGGTGGCAACTAACGCTTTTGGCATGGGGATAGATAAAAGTAACGTCCGCTTTGTGATTCACGCCCAGGTACCAGGAAGTTTAGAGGCTTATTATCAAGAGGCTGGCCGGGCCGGGCGTGATGGCCTACCCAGTGAGGCAATTCTAATCTTTAGAGCGCAGGACACACAAATCCAGCATTTTTTCATTGATCAGTCAGAAATGGACGATGAACATAAACAAAAGGAGTACCGCAAGCTACAGGAAATGGCGCAGTACGCCAATACGCAGACCTGCTTACAACAGTTTATTTTACGTTATTTTGGGGATGAGCCTGGCGAGCCGTGCGGGCGTTGCAGCAATTGCCTGGATAAACGAGAAGAGCAAGATATCACTGTTGATACACAAAAGGTATTATCCTGTGTGATTCGAATGCACGAGCGTTTCGGTAAAGCAGTAATTGCGCAAGTTTTAACTGGTGCTAATACGTTGCGTGTTCGACAGCAGCATTTTCAAGAACTCTCTACTTATGGATTATTAAAACGGCAGTCACAGAAAAAAGTGATTGGGTTAATTGATTTTTTAACGGCGGCGGGTTTTCTGAGGGTTAGTGGTGGAAAATTTCCACTAGTTCAGGTGACAGCAGCGGGCGAGCAAGTGTTACGTGGAAAGCAGCAAGTGTTACGTAAGACAGCAGTAAAAGCACAGCAATCCTTACCCGAGGATGATGAGCTATTTCAGAAATTACGTCAGTTACGGCGCGAGTTAGCCGAAAAGCAACAAGTTCCCCCGTTCGTTATTTTTTCAGATAAGACACTTCATGCTCTAGCAGGTGAGCTACCAACTAATTTAACCGAAATGTTAGAAGTCAAGGGGATTGGTCAAAGCAAGCTAGACAAGTACGGGCAACAGTTTCTTGATGCGATTAATACTGCAACGACACAAAAAAAGATTAGGGGGCAATTTTTGCGACCGTAATCTTGGAAGTTACAAAAAGAGGTTGACGCTTTTGCGTCAACCTCCTGCTATTTCCGAGCATTACTCTAGAATTGTGTGCCAAAAAGTCTGGGTTTTCCTGCCTAGTCTAGTAACCGTACTATAGTTACTGGATTAGCTTACGTTATGTAGTAAACCCGAAACGGACTTTTGTCCCACTCCCAAGTAATTAATGATTTTAATTAAAAATAAGCGTAATCTTCGTAGTCTTGACCATCGACAACTTCGAAATGACTGGGATCAATTCCGGTCTCCTTAGCAATAACTGCTGTAAAATCAGCCTTACTAATGTGACTCCAGAAACGGTAATCAGTGTCACCGTAAGCCATCCAGTCACCTAATTTAGTGACACGTGGAAAGGCTTTAAGATCTGGTCGTGGGATATCAATAAAATGGAGAACAAAGTCAGAAGCATCATCATTGAATGCTGGCCTGAGTTGAAAATAGTTGCGTACTGCCATGGTCGTTTCCCTCTTTCTAATCGTGGCGGAAATACGAAAGTAACCTTAAACACTATATTAAGTATACCGTAAAATGAGAATTTAACAAGTAATTAGCATCCTAGATAACGTAATTAGGCTATACCACTTCACTTAAAGACGGCTTATACCGTAGTTAGTGGTATATTTTATAAAGAATTTATAATGATTGGTTGGTGATGATTAACTAGACCAGTTAGTGGCTAAAGTCAATGTAGCTTTAAGCAATTAAGTGGGCCTTTTTAGAAAAGATTTAAAGCTAAGGTTTCATTTAACCATTCAATCGCCAAATCAACCCAGTGTGCGACGTGTGGTTGATTAGCGTCGGCCTTCCAGGCTGTTTGTTGATTAGCAAGTGCTAGGCCGTGGGGACCGTGATGGAAAAAGTGGGCCTCTACAGGAATCTTTTGCTGATAAAGTGCAGTCAAATAACGCAGACTATTGCTAACGGGTACCATTGGGTCATCCATCGTATGCCAGATAAAGGTCGGTGGATTAGCGTTAGTGACTGCTTCATCTGCCGCAAACTTTGCCGGTTGATTGGTTATTTTGGTTAATTGTTCCTGACTGGCCGGGAAACCAGCATCTAAACGAATAACCGGATAACTAAGAATGGCCGCCGCTAATTTGAGTTGTTCTGGGTGGACATTGAGTGCGTGCGTTAACCACTTTGATTGCCAATAATCAGCGTAAAGGCTGACAATATGGCCACCTACTGAGAAACCAGCCGCAATAATCTGTGTAGGATTGATCCGAAACTCGCTAGCGTGCTGGCGTAAAGTCAAAACTGCAGCTCCTAAATCAATAATTGGTTGAGGTAATAGTGGTTTTGGTGCGGTATCTTTTATAAAGTGATATCGTAAATAAAAGACTTGTAGGCCATGGGCAGCAAATGCCAGCGCCATGGTTTCTGCTTGTGCCTCAGGAATATGAGTATATGAACCACCAGGAACGATTATCAAAGCTGGGTACGCCGTTTGGGTTATTTTTGGATCTAGCTCACGCACATACCCTTGTAAGTACGCGCTGGCCACTCGTTCACCTATCTGGGGTAAGGGTAAAGTTAGAGTTTTCATAAGATCATCTCCCACAAATAAGTTTATAATGATTAAATTGATTTTACAGCACAAAATAATGAATTTAAACTGAAACTTGAAAGTATGAAGACAGACTGATCCCTTGGTATCACAGGGCATATTTTAATTAATTTAACCATTTAGCT
>NZ_RHNQ01000129.1 GCF_003946275.1 Loigolactobacillus backii | reverse complement strand
GGCAAACGTGTCCCCTTGGATTTAGACCCCAGCTTGTCCCCTAGGGCTTTAAAAATCGCACCGGCCATGATATAATAGTCATTAAACTAGATGACTTTTTTGTGGCGCTCACCGATTCCCGTCGGTGGGTGTTTTTTTATGTTCTATTTTATGTAACCAATATTACTCGTTGTTTGGTGATAAATCAACATTTCTTTTTATGTATCCTTGTATCCTTGTATCCTTGTATCTAAGTATCTTTGTATCTAAGTATCCTTGTATCCTTGTATCTAAATATATTAGGATACTTGCAGTCAATCTTAATTTAACGGCTTTTGAGAAGAAATGTATCCTTGTATCCTTGTATCCAAGTATCTTTGTATGTTATCATCCTTGTATCCAAGTATCCTTGTATATTAGGATACTTAATTGGAGGTCAGTATAATGGGTGAAGTAATTACTTTTGGAAATTTTAAAGGTGGCACCGGTAAAACAACAAATGCCACGCTTGCATGCCTGGCACTAGCTCGTGCTAGTAAAAAAACGCTATTAATTGATTTCGATCCTCAAGCGAACGCTACAGATATTTACTTTAAAACCGCGGCTAATTTAGGCCACGATGATATTAAATTTAATCAAACCTTACTTGCATCAATCCAAGAAGAGGACTTATCAAGATCGTTGGTTACTTTGGATAAAAACATTGACTTTATTCCATCAAGCGCAGATTTTTCATTGTACCCACGGATTATGGAAAAAAAGTTTAAAAATAATTATAAAGATAGAGTTACATATTTTAGCAAGCTACTTGCTTCACTAAAAGAAAAATATGATTTTGTGGTATTTGATTTGCCACCGACTATTTCCTTAATTTCTGATAGCGCCTTATACGCTTCAGATTGGGTTCTGATTATCCTTCAAACTCAAGAGCACAGTCTTCAGGGTGCCGAATCGTTTCTAAAATATATACAGGAACAGGTAATCGATGAATACGAAGCACCTAGTTTGAATTTACTCGGTATACTTCCTGTGCTATTAAAGAATGGGGCGCCTGTTGATCACAGCACATTAGAAGTAGCAGAAGAAGAATTTGGGAAAGAAAACATGTT
The DNA here is from genome assembly GCF_003946275.1 of Loigolactobacillus backii. Classification (GTDB taxonomy): domain Bacteria; phylum Bacillota; class Bacilli; order Lactobacillales; family Lactobacillaceae; genus Loigolactobacillus; species Loigolactobacillus backii. Next base: position 587 of record NZ_RHNQ01000129.1, on the reverse strand, counting down.
AAAAACCCTAATTCGTAATATGGAAAGAATCAAAAGATATTCAATCAGAGGTGTATTTCTAAAAGATCAGTTCGATAAAAAAATAATTAGATTATACGATTCTGTGGCACAAGAAATTATTGAAAGGGCGGATTAGCATGGTGGAACTTTTACACAATCCTAACTCAAATAAAAGCAAAATAATTCCTAGAAAATCGGCGCCCCAGCCCCAAAAAGAAATTTCCATATCTTCTCTAAACGAATCAAACAAAACGAAGTCTAAACAAATAGATGGTGTTACTTTTGATACTACGCTCAGAATTGACAATCATCTAAAAAACTTTATGAAAGCTATGGTAATTTTAGGGTATAGCTCAACTCAACAAAACGGATTAGCCCAATTACAAAAAACTTTTTTTGAATCGTTAACTGAGTCTGAACAAAATACGCTTACGACTCAAATACAGACTTTGGAAACCGGCGATGCTAACAAAGTAAAAAGTAAATAATCACGCGCTCTCAGACGACACGTTCAGCTTTTAGACGTATACTTGTCCGTTTAAATGAAGCAGAATGCACACAAAAAAGTCCTCTATTATGCGGAATAG
>NZ_RHNQ01000128.1 GCF_003946275.1 Loigolactobacillus backii | reverse complement strand
CCTCGTATTATTAAAAATGTATTCAAGTATTGACCAGCTTCGCTGTTTGGATGCTGTGTGATATTCTCTAATTGTTCATTGGATTCGGATCCAACTGGTATAGGCTTTCGCCTCCTGTAGTTTATCTACATTTTAAGAATGCCGCCCAGATGAATTGTTTAAGTTCAAACCACAAGCTGTAGTGTTAGCTGATGATTTTGATAGCTCGCGTTCTATCAAGCAGCTAGTCATTGGATGACTTGTCTACTCATAAATTGCGAGGATGTTCTGAAGATTCATAATTAGGGAGTATCACACAGCACCCAAGCCTATCCAAAATAAGAACGGAAAGGAGGTCTGAATCAATGAACTTGAATGTTGGTATTGATGTTTCAAAATTGAAGCTTGATTATTGTGGAATGGATTCAAATAAGCAAGTGTGTTTCCAAGGTGAAGTAACAAACACCCCGAAGGGGGCCGGTCATATTCGTGATGAGATTTTAAAGCGGTCTCAGCAAGCTGACCAAATTATTATCGGCATGGAAGCAACCTCAGTTTATAATTTCCACCCAACCTTGTTCTTTGAACAAGATGATCGCCTTAATCAGTTAAACGTGACTGTGGTCACCTTGAATCCTAAAGTGACGCACCGTTACAGTAAGTTATTTGATGATGATAAGACCGATACCGTTGATGCCTTTCACATTGCCGATTTCTTACGGATCGGCCGGTATCAAGTTCCGGTTACCCGCGATGAAAAGCACATCGCTTTACAACGCTTGACCCGGGAACGATACCACTTAGTCCATCAGATCAATGATTGTAAAAATCACTTTTTAAATAACCTGTACTACAAGGTGAACACCATCGATACGGTCTTGCCTACCTCAGTCTTTGGGTCAACCATGCTTAGCATTCTGAGTGATGAGAAGTATTCCCTAGATGACCTGGTTCAGATACCCTTGTCAGCCTTAACTGATGAGCTAAATCATTTATCTCATGGCCGGTTTGGCGATGCCAAAAGTGTTGCCAAAGCACTGAAGAAAGCCATTAGAAGTTCTTATCGGCTTAGCAAGACGGTTGCCGATTCCGTTGATCAAGTATTGGCCATGTACGCTAATCAGTTGCGGATGCTTAATCAACAGCTAAAGCTGTTAAATAAAAGCATTTCTGATCTGTGCTCGGTCATTTCAGGTGCAGACTCACTCCAAAGTATTCCGGGAATTGGACCAGTGTATGCGGCCGGATTACTGGCTGAAATCGGCCAAATTGACCGTTTCCCCAATGATGCTAGTCTCGCCGGCTACGCTGGCTTATCATGGCAACGCAGTCAATCAGGAAATCATGAGCGACAATTAACGCCGCGAACCAAAAGTGGTAACCAATACCTACGTTATTACTTAGTTGAAGCTGCCAACTCAGTAAGGCGCTATGATCCCACTTATGCCAGGTACTACCAGAAGAAGTTCCGGGAGGTACCAAAGTATCAACATCGTCGAGCTTGTGTGTTGACCGCTAGGAAGCTGGTTCGGTTAATTATTAATCTACTAACTGAACATAAACTGTACACGCCTCCTAAATTGGTCTAGCGCGACGAACATCGCTAACATTGCAAGTTTCTAACCAGTGAATTTTTGTACTTCACTGGGCTGGGGGAAGTATACTCTCCTCACAATTAGAACTATCAATATTTTACGTATCACCTACTTGACTTCTGACCACAAGTCTT
>NZ_RHNQ01000127.1 GCF_003946275.1 Loigolactobacillus backii | reverse complement strand
TGTTAACGCCCATAAACCGGATAAATTAAAAAACGATCAACCTAATAACTAGGCCGATCGTTTTTATTTTCAGGATTGTTTTTTGGCTTTACTTCTGGGTTTTGATCTGCAAAATTTTGTAACTGCTTTTGCACCTTTTCTGGATAAGTAATATTTTGGTTTATCCAAGGAAAATGCCTCAAATCGTTCTTAAAAACTTGTCCCTTCTCTCTTGCATAAACAGAGGTAAACTTTTCGCTATTATCATAGATCATGACCTTATCAGATTTAAAGGCCACTAATGGCAAATTATGTTTGGATTGCTGATAACGTTTCTTGATCGTTGCTACTGGAACACCGTGACCACCTTTTTGTACCCGTTCGTTGACCCTTTGGATAGCTAAATTTTCATCTCGCAAAGCAACATATAATAAAGTCACTTCAAAGCCATTTTTGTGAGCTTTGTCAATCAAATTGAGTTGAACTTTGCCTCTACCTGCCAGTGTTGTTTCTACGTGAATACTTTGCTGGTGATCTAAAGCATAGTGTAGTTGTTTGATTTCTTCTTTCATAGCTTTCAAGTTGTCACTATCTTTATGCCAATCGCCACCCATTTGTCTTAAAAGTTCATCAGCGTTAATCCGTTTTGTTTTGTCAAACAAGATGGGAAATGTATCGTATAGCGTACTTTTTCCTGCTCCGTTAATACCAGCAACAATTATATATTGGGGTTTATCTATCAACGGACAAAGTCCTTTCGCTTAATAACCTCATCTTGCCTTTTATCTAAAAAGTAGGTATATAAAGCGTCATATACTTTGCGCTTTTCTGGATCTGGCTCATGTAATGACTTATCAAGTAAATCTTTTAAATCAGTTTCTTTGGCAATTTCAAAAAAGTCATTAATTGTGATTGTATCTTTCATGTTCATCACACTTCCAAGTTATTAATTTATTTAATCTGATAAGCCATTAGTCCTCATCTGGATCATTGAGCCAATCAGCGACTTCTTTAGCGTCTTTGAACTCTGTTACTGGTGTCTCTTTGGTAGCCTTTAAAAGGCTTAAATTAGCTCTTTCGGCTTCGCTCAGGGCTGGTTTAAACGGTAATGCTGCGTCAGCTACGATCCGCTTATAAAACATATTGATCGCGGTAGTTGGGTTTAGACCTAACTGGCTTAAAACGGCTTCGGTATTATCTGCCAATTCTTTGTCAATCTGGACTTGTACGCGTTTCTTTTCCTTAACTGCCATGATTTTCTCGCCCCCCCTTTATTACTACTCACATTATACTAATCTTTGAGTACCATCTCAATTAGCCTGCTTCTTTAAAAGTTGTGAATTTAAGTTTGCTGTCCTTTCCGCAATGGCACTTATACAACGTTCCTAAAGTGCCCGTAAGCGCATTTTAAAACTCGTTTAATATAATTATGCTCTATCTGTTTAAAACAGCTTAAATGGCCTTATATAGCTTTTTAGTTTTAAGCACGCTCATCGTTAGGGTGTTTGGCCGCATATTCTCTAGCCGCTTGTTTATTCCACCAAGCGCCAATTCAGCCACTCAAGGTGTCTATTTTTGCTTCTAAGCGATTTTAAAGCGATTTTAATATAATTATTCATGTAACACTTAAAACGGCTTAAATGAGCTTATACGGCGTTTAATTCCAAGAACGCTCATTGTCAGTGTTCTGTTCTTCGGGGTGTTTGGCCGCATATTCTCTAGCCGCTTGTTTATTCCACCAAACGCCAAATAGGTTTTGCATGGTGCCGTACAAGTAG
>NZ_RHNQ01000126.1 GCF_003946275.1 Loigolactobacillus backii | reverse complement strand
CTGGGCTACCAGACCCCCTTACAAGTTGAAATTGCAACACTTACGAGCCAAATGGCCGCCTGATTTAATGCTTTCCAGGGTTCAAATAAGTTATTAATCGCGATTAATGATTTATTTGAGCTGTGGAAGGTAAACGCGGTTCTGAATGTCTCTTAAAATCTGTCTCAAATATTGACTTCAATCCATTAAGTTAATCCTACAAAATTGGCACAACCAAAAAGCCACTCATCTCATCACGAGGTGGGTGGCTTTTTTGTGTGCATTCTGCTTCATTTAAACGGACAAGTATACGTCTAAAAGGTGAACGTGTTGTCTGAGAGCGCGTGATTATTTACTTTTTAGTTTATAGTCAAGCTTATCCTTTGTTTCCATCATCGATACCAATTCATCGTAAGTATCACGTGTTTGGGGAGTTAGTGATTCAAGATAACTTTCAATCATCAAAGCAACCATTTCACTAGCTGAACGCTTATCAGCTGTTGCTTTAGATAAAGCCAAAACGGCGTTTCTGGTATGATTATCAACTCGCATGTTTACATCGAAGGTAGGAATTTTTTCCACGCTATCTTCGCCAAAACCTGCTTGCTTTCTAGAAATTGATGATACATTTACGTTTACCTTCTTATCAGGACTTTTTACCTGATCATCATTACCGTGTTTCAAAAGCCCCCCCATATTATTCTGCCTCCAATCTAGATATTAATTCAGTAGCAACTGCCGTATATGTGCTGTGAGTAGCTTTATCCCAAACAGAACGACTGCTTTCAGTGATTCCAGTAAGGTCGTATCTCTTTACTCTTTCCATAGCAGTAATGACATTTTCAAATATGTTGTCTTCCCCAAATTCTTCTACGGCCTGTTTAAGAACGGCATTGTCAATAATTGATTGCCCTTTTGTAAGAACTGGAAGAATACCTGCTACATCTACTTTTGCTCCAAATTCGTCAATTAAATTCGTTTGTAAATAGCTTAAGAAACTTTTTGCTCCCAGCAATGCTCTTTGCTGAGTTTGTAGCATAACAATGATCCAGTCGCAGCACATAAAAACGTTATCGTTTGTTAAACTCATTGTAGGGCTTACATCAAGAAACACAAAGTCGAATTTGCTAGATATATTTGACAAAGAGTTTTTAAGATAGCTGACTTTAGCTTTTTCATCAATGTCTTGTTTATCAACCCACCGACTGAATAAGTTCATATCAGCAGCAGCTGGTATTAGGTCAAGACCGTTCTTAATGTTAATGATGCCGTCATTTAAGTCTTTTCCGTTAATTAGTAATGCGAAAAGAGATGGATCAATTGTGATGTTGGAATTTTCATGACTTTTTGTTTTTATCATTAAATCAGTTAGGTTTGCTTGAGGGTCACAATCTACCATAAGCACTTTATATCCCATATTTGATAATTCCCAACTGATTAAGGCTGTAGTAGATGTTTTACCAGTACCACCCTTTTCATTGGCGCAACTAATTATCATTTTTTAAAATTCCTCCATTCGTACACGGTACACGGTGTACTGTGTTATGTGTACAGTGTACCGTACTCAGTACACAATGTACAGGAAAAAATCCTTAACCATTGAATGCGGAATGACGGCTTTTTTATGAAATTATTTAAGTGTACAGTACACAGTACCCAATACACGGTGTACAGTGTACAAGATACAGTGTACTGTGTACGGTGTACTGTACACAATAAAAATTGACCAAAGATTTGATAACTGATATAATGATAACCGTAGTCAAAATAGAACATAAAAAAACACCCACCGACTGTAATCGGTGAGCGCCACAAAAATAAATTTAATTTAGTTATTATTATATCATGGCCGGTGCGATTTTTAAAGCCCTAGGGGACAAGCTGGGGTCTAAAT
>NZ_RHNQ01000125.1 GCF_003946275.1 Loigolactobacillus backii | reverse complement strand
TGGACAGCTCTAATGAACACTTGTAATTCCTAGTATAGCACAGAAATAAAAAAGGCCACTAGGGTATACCCTAGTGGCCGTCACGTTAACTTATTGAAAATAGAAAGATTCTACTTTCCCTAAATGCTCTTATGTCAATAAATGCCCATCATCATGTGTTAAAATCACTTGCTGGTTGCTTTCTAGATGAATTTTCGGAACGCTAAACATTGGAATCTCTCTCTTCGATTGATGGTTGTGGTAACTTCAATCTAACAGATTGGGGTTCTTTTTTTATCACCCAACAGGTGAAAAGTGAAAACATTAGACAACGTTGATACTACAGTAACTGTCGTAAATTTTGGGATTTATATGAATAATTCAGGTTTAGCTTAGCAAACAAAGGATTCCTGTAATTGCATGTTGTATTTGACTTGTATCAGGCAATTCTTGTTCATCAATTAGGTAATTAAAACTACCCAGAATAAGTGAAGTTAATAATGACATTTCAAACTTATCAGGTTTTTCCTCCAGCATACTTACAAGATTGTTTCTTAAAACCCTTTTTATCTCACTACTCAAATCTTTGCTATCCAATTGAATAGAGCGCAATGCTAAAATCTTTTCACGTTGTTTGATTAAAAGATTTTTTATATCAGGTGCCAATATGGATGTAATGCTCAAAAAGTTTTGATTTTGTTTATTTAAATTACTTCTTTTCTTCAATACTGAATCATAAGTCGACACAAAATCCTGAATCATTTTCGCGGCCAAGTGATACTTATCCTGATAGTGACTATAAAATGTCTGACGATTGATCAAGGCTTTATTAGAGATATCAATTACCGATACATTATTAAATCCCTGTTGTCTTACTAATTGTATAAAAGAATTTTCAATTAACATTTCTGTTCTCTTATTTCTTAAATCAGTCATAAGTTCCTCCTTTTCTCCAAACATCAGTATAGATCCATATGTAACTTAAGTATACACAAATAACATTTTGTATGCCTAAGTGACGTTTCAAAAAAAGTTGTCTATGTCTTTCTAAAATAATGTACACTATTATTAGTACTTAGCTTAAAAGGGAGGAATATCAGATGTTCGATGTAATTCGTAGTAAAAGATATTGGTTAGCATTATTGCTTGTTGGAGCAATTATTGGAATAGTTTCATTTGCCTTAATTGGCATACGTAACTCTGTCAAAGTAAAACAAATTCCTGTAGCACTTGTCAACGAAGACAAAGGAACTCTCAGCAATAAAATTGAAAGTAAGTTGCGAAAGAAATTCAATGGAAAAGATTCAAAAATCAAATGGGTATCTCCACAAAAAGATGGTTTTAATGATCAAAAGTATTATGGGGCTTTCATTATTAGATCAGGATTTTCAAAAGAGTTACAGCAGCAAAATGAATCGCTAAAGGCCCAAATTATTAGCCAAAAGCTCACTACTCTTCAAAAAAAGGAGGAATTACCAGATTCTGCAAAATCACAATTGCTTCAAGCTAAATTTGTTACACAGAAACCCGTTCACCCTGCACAGATTAAGATCAGTATTAATCAAGGAATGAATGCTCAAGCATCGCAATTGCTATCCCAAGCACTTCCTCAGATTGCAAATGCGCTTTCATCACGAATTAGCGCACAGCAACAAAGTGTTCTTAGCAAAAATAAGATTAATTTATCCGCAAAATCTTGGGATTTGGTTTCGACCCCTATTAGTGTATCTACTCATGAGTCTAATAAAATTGAAAAGAACACGGTTAATGGCACAGCACCCATGCTTCTAGTGGCATTGGCGTGGTTTAGCGCTTTAATTCCCTCTCTTATTTTATGGCGCGAACATACAAAAAGAAGTGCTTCAAAATTTTTAAATGCTACAACAATCCCGAATTATTCATACGAGGTTTAATATCGGCATACCGCACAATTTTGGACCAATTCTCGTGCTGCTATGGCGTAGT
>NZ_RHNQ01000124.1 GCF_003946275.1 Loigolactobacillus backii | reverse complement strand
AAAATCGAAATTAAATTTACTCATAACGAAACCCCCAAGATTGGATTTTTTCTGTCCAATCTTGGGGGTTCACTTTAGCTAGCCAAATTATTTTTTGCCGTACCATGTATTTAAACAGCCGATTAAGTTCCTTTGAATAAAGAGTGATTGGGTGCTAAGATGGGACTGAAAGTGAATTAGAAAACGCTTTCTGCCTATTTTTTTACCTTTACTACTAAGATTTTGATTCTTGGAGGGATTATTATGGCAACATTACAGCGAGATTTAGCACAATTAATGCAAGCTCAGGGCGAACAAGGCCCTTACGTATCAATTTTTATGGCAGTCTCACCCTATGAAAGTGGGATAGATGGTGATAAAGGTCGTTTTCGGGGGTTAATCCAGCAGGCCAAAGCAAATTTTAAGACCCGTTATCCAGAAAAAAATTGGACAACGTATCAGGCTGAATTTGAGACGGTTTTACAAACACGTGCGCTGGGTAATAATGGTGCGAAAAGTGTTGCCATTATTGCTGGAAGCGAACAAATTTTGGTTTATCCTTTGAACATCACTGTTGCTAATGTTGTTCATGTAGGTGATAATCTTTATCTTTTGCCAGTTATTGAGAACGATCAATTTAATTTAGATTATGATTTGTTAAAACTAAGTCGAACGGAAATGGATCTTTGGCGGGTTCAAGACGGTCTGGCCCAAAAAGTGGATCTACCAAATGAAGCACCTAAAACGAGTGAACAGGCGTTGGGGACTGAACTAACCAGCGGCAAAATGCGTTGGACTAGTTCTGGTGGTAACGGTGGTGTTCACGGACAAGATTTAAAAACACGAACTCAAGAAAATGATCACCAAAAGTATTTTCAGATCGTCGATAATTTTATTTATAAGAATTATTCCAAGGCGCAACAACGCCGGCTGGTTTTAATGGCCACGACGGAGAATCAGAGTATTTTTCGTAAAATTAGCAAGAATAATTATCTGTTAAAAGATACAACGGTGACTAAGCTTCCCGCAAAACTGGATCAAGGTGTGATTAATCAACTGGTGCTCGGTATTAACCAAAAGTTGAGTCAGGATGTAATGACTATCCTAGCGACTCAGGTTGATCAGGCCCGTTCAGCAAAAAAGTACCTTGATGATTTAAGCGATATAATTTCACGGACGACTGAAGGTGGCGTGGCGACATTGTTTGTTGCCAAAGATGCCACTGTGCCAGGAATTATGGATCTAAAGCAAAATCTTGATTTAAGGAGTCCGGCAGCTAAGGCAAATAATTTATTAAATGATTTAAGCGTTGCTACCTTGGCCTTAGGTGGTCAAGTCTATGTATTGCCGGCGGATGAACTACCGGCAGATACGCCCGCAATTGCAGTTCTGCGTGGCGTTAATCAAGCTTAAAAGGTTAACTTGCTTCTTCAGGAAGAAGCATTCGTTGATAGTAGCGTTCTTGTTCAATTAAAACTAAATTAGGTAAGATAGTTGCGGCATCAATTAACTCGATTGAGAAGTGATCATCTAGATAAGGCGCCTTTTGGGTAAAATAAATTTCGCAGTGTCGGCCATCTTTTTGAATCTCAACGCTTAAAATGACGGCCAAACGTAATTCTTGCGACTGTAACAGATCAAAATAATTCCAAATATAATTGGTGAAATAACGTGGTAATTCGGTTTTAATACCAGCGGTTACAGTTCGTTGTGTTTCACGCTTACCAAAAATAGTAATCACTCCTTAATAAAGTTTAATCTACCAAAAATAAAAGTTCAGTATTACGATTTTATTTACTTAATTATTTTAATTGTAGGTAATTCAGAATACGAATACTAGCTAAAAGTGGCTTTGTAAACGAAATGATACAAGGCATTAATTTATTTGCCATATTCAGGCTGAATTGCAATCTTTTCGGGGCTTTGTGACAAATAAATGACGATTGATAGCGTAAATATAAAGGGAAGAATAGTGCTGAATTTAAATGGCTCTATACTTTTTCCTGTTGATAGTTTACAAATGGTAAACTATTAACAGGATTTTTGTGCAGAAAAAGAGCTCAC
>NZ_RHNQ01000123.1 GCF_003946275.1 Loigolactobacillus backii | reverse complement strand
GTAAGCAGTAAATAATCGACCGTTTAAAAAAGGCAAACCGGCTTCTCGAAATTGAGAAATCGGTTTGTCTTTTACATTACGCCACTATTTCTGGCTTCTATTCATTTGACGCTTTATTTCTATCTTGATGTCTTGCCCCAGAATAATTCCATGGTAAATAACCCTCTAGCTGGGCCAAATCGGTGAAACTAGGGTGTTGGGGCATTGTTTTTAATAAATAGGTGATATAGCCTCGCGGATCAAGCCCGTTAGCTTTAGCACTTTCCACTAAAGTTAACCAAATAGCCGTTGATCTTGCGCCTGCTTGGCTGGTACTGAAGAGCCAGTTCTTTCGACCAATCACCAGGCTCTTCATATTGCGCTCCGCCGCATTATTACTCCAGTCCATGATACCAACGTTGACTAGCCGCTCTAGTGTAGATCGTTGATCGATCGCGTAAGTGACGGCTTTACCCAAACGTGATTTAGGTAATACGTCGGCCGAATCGATCCACTGCCAGAATCGCTTCAATAATTTACGCACTTTACTACGGCGTCTTCGACGACGTACCCGGGGCGAAAAATGTTGCCATTGACGCTCCAAGGCAAACATCTCGTCAATTAGCGCTAAGGGAACACTGCTAATTGGCTTACCATTAGCTTGGGTGGCATCGTAAAACTTACGGCGCACATGCGCCCAACAACCGATACGCGTAACACTATTTTCTAACAGATTATAGCCGGTATAGCCATCACACTGCAGGATGCCGGTAAAGTTCCGATATAACTTTTGCGCAAAGGTTCCTGAACGCGTACTGCCATAAGCATAAAAAATGATTTGCTGCGGACTTTGTTTTACTGTTCTAGCCACCCACATATATGATTTAGCGGCTGCTGTTTTACCAGGCTCACGTAACACCTGCATCGGTGTTTCGTCACCCTGTAAATAACGTTGGTTGCTGAGTCGCTGCTGTAATAAATTATAAATTGGTTCGACCAACTGACTCGTTTTGATAATCCAGTTTGAGATTGTTGCCTCTGATAACGCAATACCCAAGCGCTGCCAATCTGCTAACTGTCGGTATAGTGGTGTTGCCAATAGAAACTTTTTATGAATGATCTCCGCGACTAACGAAGCCGAGGCGAGACTATGCGGAATTAAAGCGACTGGCGTTTGGGCTTGCACCAAATGAGCGCTGCCAGCTTCAAGCTCACATTCAGAACACTTATAGGTTTGCGTATAAATATGTTCTCGATAAAGTTTGGCCGGAATGAAATGCACCTCTTCACGAACAAACTTTTTCCCAACCGGTGTCAACTCGTGCCCATAGGCACATTGTTGCGTTGGTAGATCAATAACAGTTTCTCTTACTGGTAAATCACGACTTAGAGTTTCTTGCCGTGTCTTTTTGCGCTTTTTCTTTGCCGGTACTTGATCTGCGTCGCTTTGTTGGCCAGGTTGCTCTGGCGTGATAAAAACACCGTCATTACCTTCTAGTAGTGACAGTTGGTTAGGATCAATTTGTTCTGATTTTTGACCGTAAATTTTTTTAGTCAAGTAGGCAACCATTTCAGTTAGTTCCGCGACTTGCTTACGTAGCGCTATAATTTCTTCTTCGGGTGTCATTAGCTTTATCCACTCAATCCGTATTTGTTGAATTGAGTTTACCATGTCTTACACTAATTTGGATAGTTATTTTTTCTTCTTTCATGTCCAGGCGGACATGTTTGATGAATTGTCGCGTCTAATGACCAACCACTGAGTAATCGTGTCAACTGTTTAGAATTTAATTTACGGAGTGCATTCTGATCAGTCGGCCATTGAAGTCGACCGTTTTCGATCCGCTTATAAAGTAATAAAAAACCATCACCGTCCCAAAATAAGGCCTTAAAACGGTCTTTTCTGGTTCCACAGAATAAATATAAGGCGCGATTGTATGGATCTAAATCAAATTGATCTTGGATAACACCAGCTAAACCATCGATTCCCCGACGTAAATCGGTTTTTCCACAAACTAAAAAGACCTGTTGAATCTGTCGTTGATCAATTATCACCAGCGAACACCGCCTTTAAAACTGCCTCTAAAATATAGTTGTTAATTCGATTGTAAACTACGACCGATTTATTAGCATCAACTCTAATTTGCAGGGCTTTTGTTGCCATAGTAGATCGCGATTGAGAACCAGAATGATCCATTTTAATTTGAACAATATCCGGTTTATCCAATAAAAATCACCTCACCAATTA
>NZ_RHNQ01000122.1 GCF_003946275.1 Loigolactobacillus backii | reverse complement strand
AGTCAGTTTTGTTTGAGCAACGCGAAATCTGATACAGGTTTAAGTGTTTTAGCACAACTCCAATTTATTTGGAGTGTAAGTGCGCATTTAGAATATATTTACTGAGAATTCAGCTTTTTAATTATATAGTCCTCGGCAACAGGTTGTAATACATATGGGAATATAGGATCATTCATTGCAGACGGCCACGCAAAAATAGAATTAGTAGTTCTAGAAATCATCCAATACTGTTCCAATTGCTGAACTTTTTGATTATATACATGCAATTGCACTGGATCACCATTATTAGAATAAAGCTTAATTAATATACTCCAGCAAAGGGGATCATCAACAAGTCTTTGACGTTCATTATCCAAAAATTCCATAAATTTCTTATCCCTATGTTTTTTATAAGATTTAATCAGAAGCCGAAAAGCAATTAATACAATCAAAAACACTAAAGAAGCATTCATTATAGAATCATATTTAGAAAACATATTAAAGAAACGAACAATAAAAATTGCCACTGTGAGCACCAAAACAAAATAAAAATATTCAGATTTAGTAAAAATATCCAAAAACTTATCCCAAAAATTTTCACTCATAAAAATCAACCTTTCTATAACAAATATCAAAGTAACAACATCTTCACTATTATTAATATAAAAGAAATACTCAATTTTTCTAAACCCAGTTACCAAATAAAATAATTTTGTTTATTAAAATCCCATTTTGCGACAACTTCTTCCGCAGCTTCCATTTGCTCTTTGGTGTAATCTTCATCGCCAACATGAACTAAATCACCATTTTCAACATCTTCAAGTTTCAAATCTTGCTTAATTTGCTTTAATAATCCACCATAGCTGATTTGTCGTGTTCCAGCTAAGGCATACTCCAAATTTTTAATCACCACCAAATTACGCTCATCATCAGCCGTCATATAATCAGCTGATTTTACCTCGTATTTCGCCGTTTCTTCGGCACTAGCTTGCAAAGAGTCAGTTCCTTTGCGTTTGTTAGCTTTAACAGCCTGCACATGCACCACAGGCTCATAATCAACTTTTAAAGCTCTTTGCCAAAGATCGGTCCATTCTGCTTGCGTAATATAATTCACACTATCCCCGGTAAAATAACTAGATTTTACAAACAATAAAACATGTAAATGCTGATTATATGACCCATCTTGTTCATTAACGGTAATTTCCGTTGAACGTAAATAACCCAATAAATTTTTAGTCACTTTTTTATAGCGAGTTAGCTTATTAAAGGCTTTAGTCAAAGCTCTTAAAGACACTTTTAACTCCTCTGCTGAATGAGCGTTTTTAACGGTTAAAGTTAAAAACAAAAACCGTCCTTTAGGCTCTCTTGCAACTGCTTCCGCAATAATTTGTTTTAATTGGCTCGAATTTTTCATGCTCTTTCTCCAATTGCACAACGGACATAACCGTTTGTGACAAAACCAAGTTTGATACAGCTTCAAATGGTTACCAATTTTCCGAAAACGTAAAGTTTCCCCACAGTTTTTAATATCATGTGCTCGTTTAAACTCTAAAATCGACAAATATTCCGCATAGCGCACATTTTCAATTTTGCGTTCTCGCCAAGGTCTTACCTTCCCGTTTTCTGTAACATCTTTAAATACTTCAGACATAAAAAGCTCCTCCCGTTTTATCCACGTGAAGGAGCTGAAATATCATTTTAACTAAGCTTATAGCCTTGACATCATAGGGTTTTCCCCCTAGAATAGGGCTATAAATCGCAAATGATAATCAACTCACGTGTTCCGAGCGACCAAACTAGGAATTTGCACGTGGGTTTTTTATTTGCTTTATTTTATTAGAATTTATACCTCAATAATACACCAAAACCCTGTAATATCAAGGGATAGGAACAAAAGCACTAAAAACTAGTTGTTGCTAATAGTATCAAGATAAGAAGAAAGCGACAAAAAACGTCGCTTTCAAAACCCCAAAAGACAGATCAGCAAAAACCGCTGAACTGTCTTTTTTTAAAACCGTGGCTTTCAGCCACACCGACCAGCTGAGCCAGCTGGAGCGCAACGCTTGCCGCCGCTGGGCTCGAGAAAACAAGGGCTTGTTTTCCAAGACGTCAGGCTTTTGGTATTGTCTAGTCTATCAACTCCTTAAAGCCTCCAAGAGGGGCTAATATCGCCTGTAAGGCTCAATAAGCCCCTCTAAGTCGATTTACCGTTGACAGACAGTTAGATAGCTAACTGTTAGCTAAAATCGCTTAGAACGCAAATGAGAGCCTTTAAAATTAACGTTCAAAAATAAAAAAGTTCGAAGGAGCTAGCGACTGAACTTATTTATTTTTGAATGTTCCAAACTGACGCAAGTCAGTTTTGTTTGAGCAACGCGAAATCTGATACAGGTTTAAGTGTTTTAGCACAACTCCAATTTATTTGGAGTGT
>NZ_RHNQ01000121.1 GCF_003946275.1 Loigolactobacillus backii | reverse complement strand
AGAATCAATGTTTTGAAATTGGTTATTTAATCGTGCGAATAAGAGTTACTCATTTACACAAAATTATTGACACTCTCTTTTCTTGAGCCTTTTTTATATTTTCAATAACAAGTCGTGAATCATTATTAATGTAATCAAGATAAACACCGCCACCCAGCAAATTTTCTGCTTTTAGGTGCGGTTCACGCTTCAAAACTTCTTCTTTTGAAATTGTGTAATTGGTATATTTAGGATCCGTAACGTTGGCTAACCGATCATATAGATCCATTGCAACTTTCACCGAAAACAAACTAAAAGTTGCACCGGCTTCATCATAAATCGGTAATAACATCGGGTCAGGCCGCGGGATATGCGGCGCAATTCGTTGAACAATCGCCCGTTCTTTAACGGTATCGGAGACAACTTCAACATCAAAAGTTTTTAAATAGCGAATCCCACCATGAACTAATTTAGTTGAGCGCGAAGAAGTCCCTTCAGCAAAATCCTGCATCTCAATCAGGCCACTTTTAATTCCCGTTGAGCTTGCCTGAATGGCAACACCAGCACCAGTAATACCACCACCAATAATCAATAAATCTAAAGCTTCACTTTGCAAATGATCGATAATTTCTTTACGCGTTGTTAATGAAAATGCCATCGTGAGCGACCTCCTTTATTATTTAGTCGTTGTGTTTCAAGGGACGGTGTTTAAACTTCCGCGTTGCTGCAACTGCTTCTTGCCAACCTTCATAAAGATTTTCTCGTTCATCGGCAGGCATTTTAGGTTGGAACATTTCACCTTCTGTATAGTGCTGCTTCAAGTCGGCGAGATCCTTCCAGTAACCAACTGCCAGCCCAGCTAAGAAAGCTGCACCTAAAGCAGTTGTTTCCAAATCATGAGCGCGCTGAATTGGAATATTTAACAGATCAGCCTGAAATTGCATCAAAATATCATTTTTAGCAGCGCCACCGTCTACTTTTAATAACGGAATATCAATCTTAGTATCTAATTTCATCGTGTCGACAACATCTCGCGTTTGGTAGGCAACGGACTGCAAAGTTGCTTTAACAAAATCCTCACGGGTCGTTCCACGCGTTAAACCAAAAACAGAGCCGCGGGCCGTTGAATCCCAGTAAGGCGCCCCTAAACCAGTAAAGGCAGGAACAACGTAAACTTCATTATCATTATGCGAGGCCGCCGCTAATTTCTCCGATTCCGGTGCTGTTTGGATCAGTTTCATTCCATCGCGCAACCATTGAATTGCCGAACCGGCCACAAAAATACTTCCTTCTAAGGCGTAATAAACTTTACCATTAATGCCGTAAGCAATCGTTGTTAATAGGTTATGGTCGGATAATTGTGGATGTTCACCAGTATTCATCACAATAAAAGCACCAGTTCCGTAAGTGTTCTTAACCGTTCCCGGTTCAAACGCCATCTGCCCAAAAAGTGCGGCCTGTTGATCCCCGGCCATCCCGGCAATCGGAACTTCACTACCATAAAAATGGTAATCCTTAGTTTTACCGTAAACTTCTGAATTTGGGTGAACCTCAGGTAACATCACCTTAGGAATATTTAAAAGTTTGAGGATTTCATCATCCCAGTGTAGCTCGTGAATGTTAAACAACATTGTTCGACTAGCGTTAGAATAATCAGTGATGTGTTTTTCACCACCAGTTAACTTCCAAAGAAGCCACGTATCAATCGTACCAAAAAGTAACTCACCTTTTTCGGCACGTTCTTGGGAACCTTTAACGTGGTCTAAGATCCAACGAATTTTTGTTGCCGAAAAATAGGCGTCGATAATTAGGCCAGTCCGTTTATGCACTAAATCAGCGTGACCATCAGCCTGTAATTTATCCGCAATTGAAGATGTTTGCCGCGATTGCCATACAATGGCGTTATAAATTGGTAAGCCCGTTTGCTTATCCCAAACAACCGTTGTTTCCCGTTGATTGGTAATCCCAATACCACTAATTTGCCGCGGCTTCACGCCAGATTCAATAAAAACATTCGCGATTGTCGATAATACTGCGTTCCAAATTTCGTTAGCATTATGTTCCACCCAACCAGGTTTAGGAAAATACTGCGGAAATTCACGCTGCGAATCCGCTACTTTATTACCTTGCTGGTCAAAAATAATTGCCCGGGTACTTGTTGTTCCCTCATCAATCGCCATAATATAAGTTGCTTCTTTTGCCAAAATAAATCACTCCAATCTTTTTTAAGTAGTAAAACGCTAACATAATATTCTTTATAAGCATAATCTCCTAACGGGTAATTGTGAATTAATATGCTGACTTATCGTATAAATTTTTACTTGTGCAAAATTTAGTTATACCTTATGGCAATTAAAATCCTTTTAAAATTAATTAATTGACTTCAAAAATTTCCGTTTGTGAATTAAAAAAGTTGTTACTAAATTACTTTTTGGTGTTAACTTATCCAATAATTCAACTAATTTTCCAACCACTATTTAGCGAAATTGAATTTTAGGCACAAAAAAAATTGCGCTAAAATTTAATTGGCTCTATACTTTTTCCTGTTGATAGTTTACAAATGGTAAACTATTAACAGGATTTTTGTGCAGAAAAAGAGCTCAC
>NZ_RHNQ01000120.1 GCF_003946275.1 Loigolactobacillus backii | reverse complement strand
TTAGTCACTTATGAGTCTAACTGTGTTGGACTTTTTTGTTAATTTTTTTGTATTATTACAAACTAGCACCACGCGTACCTACAATGACATTGATTATAACAACCTTAACGTCATTGTCAACTTTATTAAAACTATTGTCAATTTACTTGACAACTAAATTCAAAGGTATTATAGTCATTCTCAGTACTTTTTATGAAAGAAGGCCTTGAAACATGGCAAAGAATCAACCAACTGACGCAAATGGCAAGCCATATAACCGTAACTTGTTACTTGCAACAGTCATCATCGGAACTTTTGGAACTGTTTTAACGCAGACATTACTTGCAACTGCTTATCCAACCTTAGAAAAGGCATTTAGTGTTTCAACGTCGACCGTCCAGTGGTTAACAACTGGTTTTACATTAGTTAACGGAATTATGATTCCGATTACTGCGTGGTTGATTAATCGTTTTAATAGTAAATACTTATATATTAGTGCAATGACGATATTTACGATCGGAACTTGGATGTGTTACGTGGCACCTAACTTTTCAATCCTGCTTTCAGGGCGCCTAGTTGAAGCCGTGGGTGTTGGTATTTCAATGCCATTAACGCAGACGCTGGCACTTTCAATTTTTCCACCAGAGAAACGTGGGGCGGCCATGGGGGCTACTGGATTAGCAATTGGGCTAGCACCAGCTATTGGGCCGACGCTTTCTGGCTGGATTATTGATACCTACAATTGGCGGGTCCTTTTCGGAATGATCTTACCAATTTCTATTCTTGTTATTATTGCCGCATTCTTCTTTATGCGTAAAGTTTTGGAAACAAATAAAACTTCCTTAGATGTTCTTTCCGCAGTTTTATCAACAATCGGTTTTGGATCGTTATTATACGGTTTTTCCGAAGTTGGCGATAAAGGTTGGGGTAGTTCCATCGTTGTTTGGGGCTTAGCTATTGGGATCGTGTTTATTGGACTCTTTGGCTGGCGTCAATTAACCATGAAGAAACCTTTCTTGGAACTACGTGTTTTTAAGTCATCTGAATTTACGATTGCCACAATTTTGTCATCAGTTGTTATGATGGCCATGGTTGGGGCAGAAATGGTATTACCTTTGTATATTCAAACGGTTCGTGGTGAATCGGCCTTCCATTCTGGATTAATCCTATTACCAGGTGCCATTATGATGGGGGTAATGAGTCCTGTTACCGGCCAACTCTTTGATAAAATCGGTGCCAAACGTTTGGCAATTGTTGGGATGACGCTTCTTACAATTGGAACAATTCCATATATGGGCTTAACGCAGTCATCACCTATTTTAGTTGTTTCATTATTCTATGCCGTTCGGATGTTTGGTATCTCAATGGTTATGATGCCAACGACAACGTCTGGGATGAACGCATTACCGTTTAATATGATTAGTCAAGGTACTGCCGTTAATAACACTGTTCGGCAGGTTGCCAGTGCAGTTGGGACTGCTATTTTAATTAGTGTCTTATCTAATCAAACAAGCAATTCAATGCCAAGTAAGCATGTTTTACACGCAACACCGTTACACTATAAGACTGGTGCAATTAATGCTGTTTTGACAGGCTATCATTCAGCCTTTCTAGTCGCCGCAATTTTCTGTGTTATAGGTTTAGTTATTGCCTTCTTCTTGAAAGATAAGCGCGGTGCTACCGTAACAGGAGGTGACAAATAATGATAATTGTATTAATTATTGTTGGTGCCATTTTATTTGCAGTTTTCACAATTGGACTTAAAAGTGGTTGGCTACGTAATGTTTTAATTGTTTTGGCACTTGCCATTTTGATTTGGCCAATTACATCAATATCTGCAACGGATAATAATCATTATGGTATGAAAGAAAAAACAACGACCACTGAAAAATCAATTGCTTCGGCAGCTGATATGAAGGGTGCTAATATCAATATGCTACTTTACCAACCATTAGGTAATGGTAAAGAAAAAGTCTATATCTATAAGACTGATAAAACGCAGAAGAAGCCAACAACAACCCAAGCAGATGAAAAGACAACCAATAAGGTAGTCAAATCTGGAAGTACAAAAACGGCGAAGTTGGTTACTAAGACAACGCATTATGTATTCAAAAATAATTTCTTTAAAGCAATGTATGCCGGTTTAGATGCTGATAATCAATACAAAGAACGAACTAATACGTTTAAAGTTGGCAATAACTGGTTAGTTTTAAGCACTAAACAAGCAAAGCAATTACAAAAACAAGCGACGGCAGCCCAGAAACAGATGAAGACTGCGATTGAAACACAGGTCAAAGAAGCAATGACAAAAGATCCAAGTATGTCTAAGAGTCAACAAAAGGCTCTAACACAACAATTAGAACAAAAGGCTCAGCAACAAGCACAACAACAAATGATGCAAAAGTTACAACAAATGCAAAAATAAGTTACGTGTACTGAGCAAAAATTGACCAATGAATTGCGCTAAATTAAATGGCTCTCTGTCAAATCCTGTTGATAGCCAATTTTACAGTGTTAGAAGTTAGGCAACTTCTAATGCTGTTTTTTTATTTGGTTTGGTGCGCATTTGTTGTAGTTTGATCCGTGAAACTAAATGGTGATAGTTGCGAAAACCAAAGG
>NZ_RHNQ01000012.1 GCF_003946275.1 Loigolactobacillus backii | reverse complement strand
CGCGATTGAGAACCAGAATGATCCATTTTAATTTGAACAATATCCGGTTTATCCAATAAAAATCACCTCACCAATTATTTGATGAGGCAATCATAACTTGAATTAAATTATTTTTGAAGTCGGTCAGTTATTTACTGCTTACCTATTTTTTTGGTTGCTATTCAATCTTTTTAGTTTCTTTATCCTGACTTGTCTGTTCATCAGGGAAAGTCAACGTAAAGGTTGTCCCGTGATCCTTCTCACTTTCAACCTTTATCTGACCACCATGTAATTGAACAAGTTGATGCACAATTGCTAGCCCTAAACCAGATTCACCGTACTTAGTGTTCTTACGCGATGGATCTGCCTTGTAATACCGTTCCCAAATATTTTTAAGTTGGGCCTTAGTCATTCCGATTCCAGTATCCGCTACAGCGAAAATTGATTCGTGATACCCCCGCTTTGCCGTAATTGTAATCGTCCCATTTTGGGTAAATTGAATTCCGTTTTGAACCACGTTAAACATCACCTGAACAAACCGATCATAATCAGCGTAAATCGTGACTGCTGGACCAGGGGTAAGAACCAACTTATCACCGGCCTCTTCCGCCTTTTTAGTCAATTGCAATACAATATTATTTAGTGCATCCGTTGCGTCAAAATTACGCCGGGACAACGTGATTTGGTTAGTCCGAATTTTTTCGTAATCTAAGTTTTCGTTTACAATTCGAATTAGGCGCTTGGTTTCATTTTGCATTAATTCAATGCTCTTTCCCCGCATATCTTCTGGGATTGCATCGTACTGAAGCCCTTCTAATAAACCGTTGATCGTTGTCAACGGTGTGCGCATTTCGTGGGCGGCATCGGCCATAAATTGACGCCGCCGATCTTCCTGGCGCTTAATTTCCTCGTTTGAACCCCGCAACGAAACGGCCATTTTATTAAAGTCCTGCGCCAAATCATCAAGCTCATCCCGATTTTTTTCTTCAAGATGAATATCAAAATCGCCCCGGGCAACCTTGTGTGCGGCCCCTCGAACCCGGTTAATTCGTAAAACTTGGTACCGGGCTAACACATAACTCAAAATGATGGCGGCCACACTTGAAATTAACAGTGCGATAAATAAATTATGCTCGATTTTACTGATATTGGCCCGAATGTCCGACACCAACGAACCTACCGAAATAACCGCCCGTAATTTACCATTATAGAAGTAAGGCACCAAAACATCCGTCATTTCAGCTCGACTGTTTAAAACATTTGTGCCGTGGTCAGAGGTACGGTGAATCCGCTCCCCCTTCTGCAACTTATTCCAATCCTGTTTACTTAGTTGCCGCACAATACCATCATTTTGCGTTGGATAAATCATTTGGTTGTTCTGATTAAAAATCGCAAAGTGAACTTTCTGGTGCGATAAAACCGCCTCACTATTTTTCAACATACTGATTTGAAAACCGTGGGACGAATTTGTGCGTTGGTCGACCGACATTGCTTGTTGCATCAAACTATCAGCGTAACCTTCCAACTGGTCCCAAGTGCTACTGTAAACCATTCGTGTAGTAAACTGGATAAAAAAGGCCCCCACAATCAGGAGGGTCGTCATAATAACCGCAAAAAAGGCCAACATTTGCTGATAAATTAATTTCATGAGGCGACCACGCCCGAATCATCAAATTTATACCCAACACCCCAGACCGTTTGAATGATCTGTGGACCAACTTTTTCAATTTTTTGCCGTAATTTTTTAATATGAGCATCTACTGTCCGCTCATCACCGTAATACTGATAATCCCAAACGAGTTCCAATAGTTGTTCCCGTGAAAAAACCTGTTTCGGATTTTTGGCTAGCGTGTATAACAAATCAAACTCTTTAGGCGTTAAGCCTTCAATCTGCTTATCTAACAAATAAGCCTCACGGGTTTTTGTGTTCAACCGGAAATGATCCGTTTGAACGTCAAACCCTGACGTGGCCTCCTTATTTTCATCCGTCTTAGTCGGTTCACCTAACTCAGCCCGCCGATGTAAAGCCTTAATTCGAGCAATTAGGGTCATTGGGCTAAACGGCTTCGTAACGTAATCATCCGCGCCCATTTCCAGACCTAGAACTTGGTCGGACTCGGAGTCACGAGCCGTTAACATAATTATCGGGACAGTTTGGGAGGCCTTGCGAATTTCTTGAGCAACCTGCATCCCGTCAATTCCTGGCAAATTAAGGTCCAATGTGATAATATCCCAGTCATCAGGTGATTGCTTAAACTTGTCGATTGCTTCATTACCATCGTAGGCGAATTCAGCATCCCAATTTTCTTTTGTAAAAAACATATTCATCATTTCGGAGACGGATTTGTTGTCTTCAATCATTAGTAGCTTCATGCAAAATCGCTCCTTCAGCGTTTTTATAAATAATTATTTTTTAATTAGAATTTAGTTCGAAACTATTCACATTATACAATAATCTGCCTTAATTTAATTGGCTTTTTTTAATGTTATTAAAAGTTTAGAGTTTATTCGCAAAAAGGTCACACAATTTTCAGAAACAAGCTTTGTTATCCTTAATAACTTTGTTAAACTGGAGTTAAATTAAGATAGTTTGCCAGATTAAGGAGAGGATTCAATTGGCCTACCGTGCATTAGTTTTTTTCGATTTAGATGCAACGCTTATGAACGCCCAATCAAGAATTGATTTAGACGTTCAAGTTGCAGTTCGCAGTTTACGCGCTCAAAATGTGCTTCCAATTATTTCAACTGGCCGTTCACCATCGGAGGTGCTCAATATCTTTTTACAAACGGGCATTAACTCCTTTGTGTCACTTAATGGTGCCTACGTTGTTTACAATGGTCAGCCAATCTACCAAGGCAATATCGATCAAACGTTAGTTGGTAAAATAACAACGATTGCCGAAGAACATGGCGATGCCGTTGCTTATTATAATGATAAAGGTTACCGGGTTTCACGAATGACCGATACAGTCAAAAAGCAGTATCAGTACGTTAACGCACCTGAACCCGAAGTTGATCCTGATTTCTACAAATCTAATCCCGTTTATATACTACTTATTATCACAAAAGATAATGATAAGCGTTATATCTACCCTTATGGTGAACAACTAACCTTTTACCGCAACTCACCCTATTCAATGGATACTATTTTAAAAGGTGAATCCAAACAATTTGGGATTAACACTTTAATTAAGAAGATGGGTTTAGAGGATGTTCCAACCTACGCTTTCGGCGATGGCACTAATGATATTCCAATGCTAAACACCGTCGACCACCCCATCGCAATGGGTAACGGTATCACGGCCGTGAAGGACCGTGCCGAATACATCACTGCTAAAAATACTGAAGGCGGCATTATTCAAGGCTTGCGGCACTTCAATTTACTGCGCTAACTCCTCCTACTTTAAAAGTAAATCCCTTTACTTTTAGAGTGACTATGCTATCATTAAGTATGTTTTTGGGGACGTTATGGATTCGACAGGTGTAGTCGAGCTTGGATTGCGCTTCGTAGGTTACGGCTACGTTAAAACGTTACAGTTAATTATAACTGCAAAAAATAATAATAATTCTTACGCCTTAGCTGCCTAACCGTAGCGTTGCGTAGATCCGCCTATCATCGCCCATGTGGTGGATACGGGTCTTAAATTAAGTGGGCTACGTGCAATCTTCCCACCTGAAAGATTGTAAAGAGATTATCAGGTTAGCTAGTTAATGGTTGCCTTGTCATCTGGCGTTTTTGACTAGTGAACTTCTAAATGAGATGACTATGAGCGTAGAGTTCTAAGTGGCGGTACGCCTGGACGCGGGTTCGACTCCCGCCGTCTCCATAAATAAAGTTTAATAGCTTTCATAGCATTAAATAACCTTGCTAAATTAATAATTAGCAGGGTTATTTTTTTGCCCAAATGTATTGATTCACACTAAAAACGCGTCAAATGCGCGTCAAAAAAGTCACATACCAACCTGCCCCGCGTTCCATCCGCCAACGCCGGAATGGAAACTAACTAAATCTGTTCACATGTAATTTAGCGGCCAAGGGGCATTATTTTTAATAGTCATATAGCGCTGTCACCTCAATAATTAAATGACAGTGGTTTTTTCTTGAATTATTTTTCAACCAAACAAATTGAATACTAAGTTTAATCGCTGTGATTTATTTGTTTAGCTGGCCGCCTCTTTAGTTGCATTTTAACCTATTTCTGCTATTATTAGAGACATAAAAGGCGTTCGCTACTGGCATAGCAAACGCCCGGCGTGAGTATAGCACGTGTTTAGGGTAGGCTAGCCTTTGCGGTTAGCCTTTTTATTATCTCGTAGGCTTTAGCAAAATTAATTGCCGCCCTTGAAATAACAAAAATCATTGCGGCGTAAACCGTTCTGATCCTCCTAACACGGTGACTAAATAGCACACAAGCCATCACCACCGATTTGTATAGTATTGGTGTGATGATGTGACCTTTCGTGCTGCTCACTAGACCTCATTAAAGGGGATCAATCCTCAAACTCGGCCATAAATTCAGTATATGGGTTAAGGCCATTAAGCGTCAATCACTATTCTCACGATAGTTTTCTCTCTTCAATTAAGCAATCCACTTTATCAAACCAACCAAATAGAAGCTTTAAAGTTGCTCATTTTTTTAGCAATAACACAAGTTCTTCGGCAAAGTGCTTTGCTCCCGTCACTCTATTCATCCACGAATACGGCTCGTCATAATCAGGAATTTGCATGTCCCCTAAGTAGCGTACATTTGCCATCATAATGAAGCTTTCCAGCGCAGCGATATTTTCATTCCTACTGGCAGTGGCGTCACGCAGTACTACTAGAATTTGTGTAATTTGCTCGGCCTCTTTTCTATACTTTGCTAATTTCAATGCCATTTTAATCCGCCCAAGCTCTTTAATCAGTCTGACATTCAGGCCAACTATCTGCCCATATTCCGCTTGCTTATAAATCCGCAAACGGTTGATATAAGCCTTCAGCGCCCTACTTTTAGATAGATAATGACGGACACTACTATCACCAACCGTAAAAACAGCGTAGCCGGCAGGTTCCCTTTTAATTGCTGGCGTACGTATTACACCAGTACTTTGGAAGAATCCAGTAGCATCAAGCTTTTTCTTTTTAATAATCCGCTTTGCTTCTCTAATTGACATTGTTTTATCGGCTTTCGCTAGCCTTTTAGTTTTTTCTGGAACCATTAAGATTAATTCCTGGCGAATATTTTTGTAGATTCTATTTTTATCGCGCTGACTTAACACTATGTGATCGTATGGCGCTTGCCAATGGGTAATCATACTACTGTCAAAACTGAGTTGTGGGTCTCTGAAATCAATGTCGATGGTCATCACCCGATTACCCTCAGTGTATTGAAGACAGTAAAAGTGCGGTATTGTAATCTTGTAGTCACCGTCTTGTAACCTTTTTACCTGATCAATCATTTCATCAATGGCGGTAAAATAAGCAGCACTTGAAATTGTGGTTTCATCAACGAACATTCTAACTAAACTAAACCAATCGAAATCAATACCGGCCACCGAACCGCGCTGTGCGGCCTTCATCGTTGTTGTTATGGCGGCCATTAAGTTATCTGCTCTAGTTGAAGATCCCTTTGGATAGGCCTTCTGAAGACCAGCTAATGCACGCCGACAAGTCCTAATTAGTTTCTTTAATTTATTTTGCTTGGCTTGCTTGGTAGCAGGTGCAGGTCCCTTAATTAATAGAACAACCGACATAATTGGCATGATGAAACACGACACTATTAGACTGATAAAGGTCGTCAACACTGAAATTTCTAACGCCCCATTCGGCGATCCAACTATCGCCATTAGGCCCATACTAAGCAGTAAAATTCCAATCACACTAAATAAAACCAACCACGTTCTTCTAATTTTTGGCGCCCAAATAATAGGGTAAAGTAATGTAAATGTAAAACCCTGAACAATAATACAAAAAAAGATGCTGCCAATAGGATCGAAAGGTCGTAGCAACCACATAACAATGCCCAAAGTAGTACTATTTTCGGCAGGCAAACTTAACATTAAGGCCCGGACTTGAACTAGCGCAACTAAAAGCCAGGGCAAGACACAATTAATGATAATCAAATACCATTTTAGTAGACTTTGAGTTTTCTTTGTCCCCTGGCGCGGTCGCAAATAAAAACTAAGGCCGCCGAATCCTAATGTGCAACTAGCAAAGAACACACATAGCGGCAGATATATTTTTGAAACTTCAGTTTGCAACCCCATTGCTGCTAATCCTACACAAATTATTGTTAGGCCATAAATTACACTAAATTTCCCCGTATTAGTCATTTTGCTCTCCAATTACATTTAATTTCATGAAACCAACCGGACTTTATTTTGTGGCGCCCACGATTTTTCCCTCTCCGGTATTTTTATTAAGCCGAAAGATTCTGCCCATAAAATCCGTTGCAAAAAGTGCTTCATCCTTTAGAAAAATACTGGTTATGGGTAACGGACTAAATTTGGGAAACTCCTTCAAAACTGGAATTGGAAGTCGCCAAATTATTTGGCCGGTCCTTGAAATCGCAAATACGTTCCGAACAGCACTTCTTGTGAGTTTTATTCCAGTAGGAATTTCAAGGCGCACAAAGACCTGCTCGCCATCGCATCGGTATTGCGCAACATCGTAGTCAAAAATCAATTTATGTTCATTTACCGTTAATTCATTATTAATATACGATATTTGTTTCTCCATTTGATTTGGGCCACCTTAGCACCGACTTTTTTAAAGCAGCAACAATAAGCACGTACTTTATTCGCCACTTTAAACTTGTCCTTCAGTACTATCCCTATTTTTTCATTAAGTGAAATACTTTTAGCCAATTTTCTTTTCTTTTTTCTCTGTGTGCCCTTTTTACCAGTTTTTTGTATTCTGCTTTGGAAAAAATCTTCTGCGCATTTTCTGGAGCAATTAACACAAATTCCGGAAATTTTTCAAGAAAATCACGGTTGGTCTGGATTGGGCTCTTGTCCGGTTTCCAGATGCCAAAATCTGCATAATATAATAATTCATCCGCCGTATGTTGTCCCTGTAAGTAGGCATCCACGGCCTGCTTTTCTATTGGAACAGTCTCCTCATGAATAGGCATTCGCCAAACAATAAAACGGACATAGTAATCCTCGTCGGCCTTAAGTATTTTGATCTGATCTTGAATATTTTCATAGATTACTTTCATGAGCACTCACTCCACGATTTCATTGCCGGACCACCAGTAGCTTTAGAAGGTTTATTTATTGAAAAGGCCATAACAAAACATTGCCATTAAAATGTTTTGGCCGGCCAAATACCTTTAACGAACGTTATGCAAAATATAAAACTCTAGCGATGTTCCCTTAATTCTCACAATCGACCATTTAATAAATTCTAATTCACTAAAATTATCTGCGCGTATAAATCGGTTCTACTTTCTCGATTACATCAGAGAATGACTGACTTTCCATAATATCTATGTAGTGGCCACGCAAATAAGGCGTGACAATTTTACCTATTTTTGGATAAAGCTGGGCGCGGTTACCCGTATAATTGAGCAATAATAGGTAACTGCCTTCATCATCACGTACCCACCACCGCAGCCAAACTGCCTTTACTTCCTTTATTGCCGGTAATTGAGCGGCAAGTTCAGCCACCATTTCAGTTGGATAATCGGCCGGTTCACCAATTTCAACCGCTGCATCTTTTTTGATGACCTGGGTAACATGCCCGTGCTGCTCAATATTTTTTTGATCATGCATGTGCTTAACCTGTTGCCGGTAAACCACAAAATTCTCCGTAAAAGGATCAAGACTAAATCCGGCATCAGTGCCTTCTAACACCATAGTGGCAATATCTTCAAAATCAACGACCAATGCTTTATCACTAGGACGCTTTTGCCACTTTCTCAATTCATCCCAATTCGAAAACACTGGTAACATCGTTTCATTAGCAGTATTGGTCAGTAAGGGGAAACTAAATTTTTCATCTTTTTTCATAGTTAACATCGTTGTTTGTTCATTGATTTCCGCTTCCGTCGCGATAACCACTAAGAATCGCCCATTCAGCGCAATATAGCGAAAAATTTGTTCAATCAGCCCAGCTTCATCCCGTGGTTTACTTCTTAATAATCTAAAATACTGCTCTAATTGTGGATTGGTAGTTGGTTTGGTTAATCCTTGTTGGTTAGTTTTCTTTTTCTTAAAAACATCAAATAGACTCATCTTGGGCCTCCATTAATTTAGACAATCATCAGGTTATCGCAGATCCATCGATCTTTGCTTGGATACTATTTATCATAAAGGAGCGGCCCTTCTTTTTCAATTAGCAATCAAGACACCAAAAAAGCCGTGCCAAAATTAGATTTTGCCACAACTTCCGATCCTTAAATCCCAGAATAAATTATAAAGTTACAAATACAACGAACCAGTCTCAGATACTAGAAATATTTACTTAAAATAAAACAGTGATCCCATTCCCCATTGATATTCCAATATAGAATGGCCAGCTTATTTCAATCAGCCCTTAATCATTTCCCGTGCGTAAACAAATAATGCCCGGTCAACAATAACAGAGCGTTGCCTTAAATTAACACCTCTAGCAACTGAGGCTGGTGACCAAACAACGTTAATACTTAACTTTTCAAACGCCAAATCGAGCTCAATTGCAGTAATATCCTGACAATTCAGCAATCGGTATTGGCTTTTCTCAGTCTCAGCAGTATTTACTGCTAAAAATTTAAGTTTATCCAAGTTAATTATCAGTAAAAAGTTCGTGGTTTCATAAGTATTGTTTGCGTCGGTAGACTTTTCGGCACAATAAATCCGGGCCATACTTTCCGAAGGCAGCACAAGTGGCAGCCGATTTTTAAACCTAAGTTTGAATTCTTTTACATTGGAACAAAAAAGGCGTTCATCGGCAGCATTGGCCGCCTCCAACACTGCTAGCGCCCTGCGTGTAGCTGGCGCCAACTTGTCACTATGATTAAAATAGTCGTTAAACGTTTTTTTCGAAATTAATTTTTCTTCTAATAATTGATGCATTGGACTACCGACTTCTTGTCCAACTGGGTAAGAATCATTAAGCCAATCCTTCCCTTCAATATTTTGGCTTTTATCATGATTGAACAAAATAAAGGCCCCCTTTTTGATTTAAACAGAACGCTAATTTTCTAACTCCAGAAAATAGCAATGAAATTGACCGGCATTTTTACGATTAGGAAGTGTTTGTAAAATATGCCAAACTGAAACGTGGCGAACACGACAGACCAATTTTCTAAACACATTTAGGCCAAAAAATTAAGCAAGCATAGCAGAATAAATTAGGCAAGAAAACACAGGCTAATTTTCAAACGTGACCCAAGTTAACACCCAATAAATTGGCGAGTTCAAACACATTTTCATGAAAACTAAGGTTACTGTGCCAAACATAATTATTATCGGTTTGGTGCACTTGTTGATCGGTAATTAAAAAATATTTTTTGATATTTGAATTAGACTTGGTCACAATGGCCGTGTAGTTTAAAGGTAAATGCATATTTAACGTGTTTAACAACCGACTTTTGGTTAGATAGTTGGTGCTGATGTCAACAAAAATCAGCTGCTGATTGGTTGAAAAGTATGGTTGAATAATTGGAATGACACTTTTGATGATTGCGTCCTGATTAGTTTTTAAGTGAGTAAAATTTGAACCGTGTTTTGCAAATAATTGCTGTAATTCATGGTCGATAACGTAATAATTAGTTGAGCTTTCAACGTAATTCAGTGATAAAAATGGTAACGATATTTTTTGAACAAATTCAATAACCAGCCTTAAATATGGCTTTAGTTCTAAAACGTAGGCCGAAGAACGCGTTAACTTTAATTGATCAATTATCAAATCAGTTAGGTAAATGATTTCCGAATAGTAGGCATAATCCTTAACATGATGGTCCTGCGTTGCAAAATACGGACTTTGATTACAGAAATATTCCGCCCACATTATCTCCGGATATTTAGTCAACGAAATCGGCTTTTTACTGACAATGTTAGAATAATTCTCAAAATTATCATCCTGTAGGCGAAACCCCTGCTTATTCCTAATGGCACAGATTTTTAGAAAATCAGTTTGTTTTTTATTATCTAAAAACAGCGCGCCATGAGGTAATTTGCCAATTAATTTTTTAAAAACATTTTTCTGTGAAATCGGAACTAAAATGTCTTCCTCGGCCAGTTGAAACATCAGGTAAAAGAATATCCTTAGCTGCCGTTCATCACCTGTGATTTTAAAATCGCTAATATTTATATAGATACCAAAATCGCGTAAAACGTGCCTAATTAAATGAAAGTGGCGAACAATGGTTGACATACTGGCGTTCATAACCTTTTCCAGTAGTTCAATGGGTGTTTCCGGCGCGTAAAAAATATATTCCAAACACCGGTAAACTAAACTATTGCGCACTAAATTAGCCTTTAACGCACCAGTTGTTAACCGTTTTTCGGCGTTATTACTGACTTCTTTAGGGAATTCACTCTTTGCTTTTTTATGAATTTTGCGAATTTCTTGGTACACGGTTTGATAGGACAGATCGGCACACTTTTTACTAATATTTACCGTGCTGCCGTCCTTGCTACTTTTAAGATAATGAAACACCCGCAACATACGTAAATCTTTATTGGTTAGGAATAATGTGGAAAAAGAAGTGTCCTTGGCGCTGAAATCCTCTGCTGTAGAAACTGATTTGACGGCCCCTTGCGTCGTGGAATCTTTCGTGAATGTTTTGGCTTTCATATATAATCCGTCCTTAACTCTATTAACTGCTTAAATGACCTTTAAACTAATTTTTTATGACTTAATTAGCCAGAAACTACTAGTGAAATTAATTTCTAAACCTGCTTTAAGTTTTCATTCAATTACCATTATTTTTTTATTTATTTTTTGACAGCTTAATTATTAGAACTTTAATCAACTAAGCGACAATTAATCATCATTAATTGATTTTTTTATTTTGCTAACTCCAACTGCCGCTACCTAAATTTTAGCCCAATCCGCTTGATTATTCACTACCAATGAATCCCCATCTTTAGCCAAAATTAGCCAAAATTCGGAACTACTTATTTTTTAAAATCATAGGAAAGATTGGCAAGATCAAAAACAAGCGTCACCTAATTTACGGCCTGAAGTTTTCCAAGCTATCAGATAATCATTAAATAATGACTATTTCATGATAGAATTTCCTCTAAAAGGTCTCTAGCTAAAGTCTTACTCACAAATCACTTTTCATAAATATTCTATAATATAGTTGACTTAGCACACAAGAAAAGCGCTGCCATTCAACCCTGCCGACGCAACTAACAATTAGGCCGTTACCAATTCTTTTGGCCGCTTACTCTGGTAATCAATTAAAGTTGAGGACGCACAAACACCTCTTTTTAACCTTCTTTAGTAAAGATTGACCTTCTAAAGACGATTGATTTGATCATAAAAATAATGAACAGCAATATAAAAATACTTCCCGTAATTCAAAAAATCAGGGCACAAAAAAGCACAGCAACTTGAATTAAGCTGCTGTGCCTCTTTATCATACCTAAGTGCCTTTTAATACTTGTTAATTGCCATCTTCATCGTGTTTCCGGCGTTTGGCTGCACCTAGTAAGCCGATTGAGCCTAACATAGCTAGGCCAACTTCCGCTAACCAGCCTTCCTTGGCATCACCAGTTTGTGGCAAACGTTTCTGACCATTATCAGAAGTTGCTGCCTTGACTGCTGCTGTAGAGACAGGTTTAGTTGTCTTTGCCGTTGCTTTTGCCGTTTTGACTGTCTGCGTAGCCGCTACTTTTGGTGTTACTTTAGCAGCTGTTGGAACAGTCTTTTCTGTCGTTGACCTAACTGTTGGTGTCACTGTTTGTTCAGTTGGCGTTGCAACAGCTGGTGTGACGACTTTAGCTGGCGTTGTCGTCGGTGTTGCTGGTGTAGCAGCCGTCTGCTCGGCGTAAACCACCGTCTTGACAATATCCGAACTTGTTGCTGTTAGCCCAGTTACAGCAGCGATTGTACTCTGACTTGGTGTATAACCACTAACCATTGGTGTGTTTTGCGCATCAAAGCTAGTGTCACCATTAGTTGCCGTCCAAGGCGTATAAGTTAACTTGCCTGTGACTTCATTAACAACTGCTGTCCGGGTAAAGGTCACTGTATCAACCTTGTCGGGCACTAAAGTCTTGCCGTTGTTGTCAACGTAATGAATCGTCTCGGTCACGTTGTGCACAAGATCAGTTTCAGTTGTACCATCAGGCCACTTTGGTCCATCTGGATTAGTGGAATCAACTGGTGCACCAGGTGTTCCTGGGTTAGCCGGCGTTGCCGTTGCTTGACCCTGCTTAAAGTGAACTTCGAAGTTCTGGGTAGCTGTGGTGTTGTCATCAAAGACTGGTGTGCCACTGAAGCCATCACTCACTAACTGGTAGCCCTTTTGTGTGTAACTGGCAATCTTAGCAGCCGTACTATAACTAATGGTTGCACCAGATTTACCTGTAAGACTATCACTCGTTAATACTTGACCGGTATCGTCATCAATGTAGGTCACAGTCGCCGTTTGATCATCTTTGGTATACGTGATTGACGTATCCGTGCCTGGATCAACCGGTACTGCTGGTGGCAAGTAGCCATCGCCCGATGGGGTTAATGGATCACCATTTGGTCCAACTGGTGTTTCACCAGGTTCACTTGGCACAATTGGTGTCGTTGGTGTGGTGACTTTGCCTGGATTATCTGGATCATTTGGATAAGGAACATCCGTTTCACTGCCGCCGTTTGGTGGCGTGATCACGTTACCAACCTTGTTGTAAACGTAGGTAACCGTTAAATCACTGGTACCAATTGTGCCTTTGGCATTGCTTGGTACGGCCGTTAAGTAGTAACCATTAACAACTTTGGCAGTTGTCGTGTAATCATCGCCATCGTGCAACTTTGTCTGCGTCTCACTTGTTGCTACTTGTTTGCCGTTTTGATCAACGTAATTGACCGTTACGCCGTAATCGTTGGCAACATAAGTGATGGTTGTATCTTTGCCTGGATCAGCTGGTGTTGCTGGTGGCAAGTAACCGTCACCGGATGGGGTTAATGGATCACCATTTGGTCCAACTGGGGTTTCACCAGGCACACTTGGCACGATTGGTGTCGTTGGGGTGGTGACTTTACCAGGATCAGCCGGATCATTTGGATAAGGAACATCCGTTTCACTGCCGCCGTTTGGTGGGGTGATCACATAGCTACCAACCTTGTTATAAACGTAGGTAACAGTTAAGTTACCCTTGCCAATTGTACCCTTGGCGTTACTTGGTACTGCCGTCAAGTAGTAACCGTTCACGACCTTGGCCGTCGTTGTGTAAGCATCACCGTAACTTAAATCAGTTTTACTATCACTGGTTGCGACTTGCTTACCTGTTTCATCAACGTAGTTAGTGGTTAAGCTGTAATCAGCAGCGGCCGTAATCGTTAACTGGCCGGCTACAACACTAACCTTATAATTTGAATTATCACTAGCGGTTTGATTAACGTTAATCGCGTATTGACCAACCGCAGTGTCCTTGCTTAAATCACTTAACGTGTAGTTTAGGCTAGTTCCCTTTGTTGGTACGCCAGAAACAGTTGTCTTCAGATCACCAGTGTAGGCTTGGCCATCATAGGTCTTGCTAACAGATGGTGCGGTGATTGTGACTGCTGCTGGGGTAATCACGAATAACCCATTTTGAACGTCGGTGGCGTCAAAATCATAGTTTGGATTAGAAGTTTGTAACTTCTTCAGGCCACTGGCGTTTAAGGTAACCGCGTAGTTACCAACGTTTTGACTGTCAATGCCACTTAAATCAAAATCAGCCGCCGTTAAATCTGGTACGACGAAATTGGTATCTTTGCTTGGTGCCAAAACGGTATAAGTGGTTGGATCAGTGCTGGCATCACCGTCGTAAACCTTGGTTGCCCCTTGAACCACAACTGAACTTGCTAATTGTGGATTCTGACTTGGATTGTCAGGGTTCGTTGGGTTTTCAGGCGTATTTGGTGGTGTCACGTCTAAACCGGCTGGCGTAATGGTTAAGCTACCAGGATTTGTCGTGATCTTGTAATTGCTATTATCAGCAGTGTTTGGTGCTGTGACGTTAATCGCGTAATTGCCAACAGCCGCGTCACCACTAACATTGGTCAAACTATAATCTGGTGCTAAGCCCTTAGTTGGTACACCGGCTACGGTAGCCGCTAAATCAGCAGTGTAGCCTTGGCCATCATAAGTCTTGGACACAGTTGGTGCCTTGATGGTAATTGGTGCTGGCGTAATGACGAACAGGCCATTTTGAACATCGGTTAAATCAAACTTGTAGTTCGGGTTGGCGTCCTGCAGTTTCTTCAAACCACTAGCGTTTAAAGTCACACTGTAGTTACCCACATTCTGGCTGTTCACATCACTTAAATCAAAATCGCTGGCCGTTAAGGTTGGCATAACAAAATCAGAATAGTTACTTGGTGCCAAAACGGTATAAGTTGTTGGATCAGTACTAGCATCACCATCATAAACTTTCGTTGCGCCTTGAACGACGACCGAAGCCGTTAACTGTGGATTCTGACTTGGATCATCAGGATTCGTTGGGTTCGCTGGCGTATTTGGTGGTGTCACATCTAGGCCTTGTGGCGTAATGGTTAACTGACCGGGTTCAGTGGTAATCTTGTAGTTCGAATTATCAGTGGCCGTTGCGGTAACGTTGATAGCATAACTACCAGCGTTAACATCCTGACTCAAATCAGTCAAACTGTATACTGGCGCTACACCTGAGGCTGGAACACCCGCCGCTGTGGCCGTTATAGCACCACTATAAGCCTTGCCATCATAAGTCTTGGACACAGTTGGTGCCTTGATCGTAATTGACGCTGGCGTAATGGCGAACAAACCATTTTGGACATTCGTTAAATCAAAGTCATAGTTTGGATTAGCAGCCTGTAACTTCTTCAATCCACTAGCGCTTAGGTTAACCACGTAGTTACCAACGTTTTGACTGTCAATGCCACTTAAATCAAAATCATCAGCGGTTAAATCAGGTACGACGAAATCAGTATCTTTACTTGGTGCTAAAACAGTAAAGGTGGTTGGATCAGTACTTGCGTCACCATCGTAAACCTTGGTACCACCTTGAACCACAACTGAGGCCGCCAATTGTGGATTTTGACCTGGATCAGCCGGATTAGTTGGATTCTCTGGTGTATTTGGTGGTGTCACATCTAAACCAGCTGGTGTAATGCTTAACTGGCCCTTTTTCGTCTTGATCGTGTAATTTGAGTTAGCTGTCGCGTCTACTGCAACGTCAATCACATAGTTACCGACTGCAACGTCTGAACTTAGATCACTTAAATCATAACTGACGTTTGATCCCTTTGTTGGTACGCCGGTAACCGTTGCGGTAACTTTGCCACTATAAGCTTGACCATCGTAGGTCTTGCTGACAGATGGTGCTTTGATCGTTACTGGTGCTGGTGTAATGACAAACAAACCATTTTGGACATTCGTTAAATCAAAGTCATAGTTTGGATTAGCAGCTTGTAACTTCTGCAAACCAGTAGCGTTCAAGGTAACCGCGTAGTTACCCACATTCTGGCTGTTAATGCCACTTAAATCGAAATCAGCAGCCGTTAAGTCTGGTACCACGAAATCAGTATCCTCACTTGGTGCTAAGACCGTGTAAGTTGTCTGATCAGTTGCTGCGTCACCATCGTAAACTTTAGTGCCACCTTGAACCACAACTGAAGCTGCTAATTGTGGATTCTGACCAGGATCGCCAGGATTAGTTGGTGTTTCTGGTGTATTTGGTGGTGTCACATCTAAGCCCTTTGGTGTAATCGTTAATGTACCTGGAGTGGTGGTAATCGTGTAGTTCGAATTATCACTGGCCGTTGCATTAACATTGATATCGTAGCTACCAGCGTTAACATCCTGACTTAAATCAGCCAAGCTGTAAACTGGTGTAACCCCAGCACTTGGTACTCCGTCTACCGTGGCCGTTAAAACACCGGTATAAGGTTGACCATCGTAAGTCTTAGACGCACTTGGTGCCGTGATTGTAATTGGCGCTGGCGTGATGACGAATAACCCATTTTGAACATCGGTTAAGTCAAATTTGTAGTTCGTGTTGGCTGCCTGTAACTTCTGCAAGCCACTAGCACTTAAAGTAACCACGTAATTGCCAACATTCTGACTGTCAATGCCACTTAAATCAAAATCAGCAGCGATTAAATCAGGAATGATAAAGTCAGTATCTTTGCTTGGTGCTAAAACCGTATAGGTCGTTAAGTCAGTTGCTGCATCACCATCGTAAACTTTAGTCCCACCTTGAACCACAACTGAGGCCGCTAACTGCGGATTCTGACCAGGATCGTCAGGATTGGTTGGATTCTCTGGTGTATTTGGTGGTGTCACATCTAGCTCGGCCGCCGTAATTGATAACTGACCAGGTGTAGTCGTAATCGTGTAATTACTATTATCAGCGGTATTAGTTGTTACTACATTAATATCGTAATTTCCAACCGTTGTGTAACCGCTAACGTTGGTCAAACTGTAATCTGGTGCTAACCCCTTAGTCGGTACTCCGTCTACCGTGGCCGTTAAAGCACCACTATAAGGTTGACCATCATAGGTCTTAGACGCACTTGGTGCCGTGATCGTAATTGGTGCTGGCGTAATGGCAAATAAACCATTCTGAACGTCGGTTAAATCAAACTTATAGTTCGGGTTGGCCGCTTGTAACTTCTGCAAACCACTGGCACTTAAGTTAACCACGTAGTTACCGACATTTTGACTGTTCAAATCACTTAAATCAAAATCATCGGCCGTCAAATCTGGAATAACAAAGTCGGCGTAGTCACTTGGTGCCAAAACAATAAAGGTGGTTGGATCAGTGCTAGCATCACCATCGTAAACCTTAGTGCCACCTTGAACGACAACTGAGGCCATTAACTGTGGATTTTGACCAGGGTCTTCCGGATTAGTTGGGTTCGTTGGTGTATTTGGTGGTGTGACGTCTAAGCTTTGTGGTGTAATCGTTAATTTACCAGCAACAGTTGTAATCGTGTAATTGCTGTTAGCTGTAGCATCAGCGTTGACGTTAAGCTCATAATCGTCGGCCGCAACATCGGCACTAACATCCGTCAAACTATAAACGGGTTGGTCCCCTTTGGTTGGTACGCCAGTTAAAGTGGCAGTTAGATCACCACTATAAGGTTTGCCATCATACGTCTTGGAGACTGTTGGTGCCTTGATCGTAATTGGTGCTGGCGTAATCTTGAAACTACCAGTGCCAATCTCATCTGCAGTAATCGTGTAATTTAAATTAGCCGCGCGTAAATCAGATAATCCTTGCGCACTTAAAGTCACGGCGTAAGTACCAACGTTTTGACTGGTGATCCCACTAAAATCAAAGTCAGCAGCCGTCCACGTTGGGGCAACTAAACCATTGGATAAACTAACTTGATACATGGTTGGATCGGTACTAGCATCGCCGTCATACAACTTTTGTTGCGTGCCGAGACTAACTGAAATACCGTCAACAACTGGGTTGATCGTTAATATACCTGGTGTGGTCGTAATCGTGTAATTGCTGTTGCCGGCCGTATTTGGCACCGTAACGTTAATAGCATAACTATTAACCGCCGAATCACCACTAACATCAGTCAAACTATAGTCTGGTGTTAAACCTTTGTCTGGTAAACCAGTAATGGTACCCGTTAAAATGGCCGTGTAACCTTGACCATCATAAGTCTTCGCGACTGTTGGTGCCGTGATCGTAATGGACGCTGGTGTAATGGCAAATAAACCATTCTGAACATCCGTCGCATCAAATTCATAGTTGGTATTAGCAGCCTGCAACTTCTTCAAACCACTAGCATTCAAAGTGACCACATAGTTACCGACATTCTGACTATTCAAATCACTTAAATCAAAATCAGCAGCCGTTAAATCGGGAATAACGAAGTCGGCGTAGTTACTTGGTGCCAAAACCGTAAAGGTGGTTGGATCAGTGCTAGCATCACCATCGTAGGTCTTGGTCCCACCTTGAACCACAACCGAAGCCGTCAACTGCGGATTCTGGCCCGGATCGTCCGGATTAGTTGGTGTCGCTGGCGTATTTGGTGGTGTTACCTCTAAGCTTTGGGGCGTAATCGTTAACTGGCCCGGTGTCGCGGTAATCTTATAATTTGGATTATCTTCGGCCGTCGCAATAACGTCGATGGCATAACTATCAGCGTTAATATCTTGGCTTAAGTCGGTCAAGCTATAAGTTAAATCTACCCCGTTGCTTGGTACCCCGGTAACTTGGGCCACATCATCTGTCCCAGTATAAGGCTGGCCATCATAAGTCTTGTTTAACGTTGGTGCCGTGATGGTTACTGGTGCTTGAGTAATGACGAATAAACCATTCTGAACATCGGTTAAATCAAAACTGTAATTCGTATTAGCGTCCCGTAACTTCTTCAAACCACTAGCACTTAAGTTAACCACGTAGTTGCCAACATTCTGACTGTCAATCCCGCTTAAATCAAAATCATCAGCAGTTAAATCTGGAATAACAAAGTCAGTGTCTTTACTTGGTGCTAAAACGGTATAAGTTGTTGGATCAGTACTAGCATCGCCATCGTAAACCTTGGTCCCGCCTTGAACCACAACGGAAGTCGCTAATTGTGGATTCTCACCAGGTTCTTCAGGATTAGTTGGATCCTCTGGTGTATTTGGTGGTGTTACCTCTAAGCTAGCTGGCGTGATCGATAACTTACCAGCAACTGGTGTAATTGTGTAGTTACTATTATCGGCCGTATTTGGTGTTGTAACGTTAATATCATAATTACCAACTGCTGAATCGCCACTAACATCGGTCAAACTATAGTCCGGTGCCAAACCTTTGTCTGGTAAACCAGTAATCGTGCCCGTTAAGGCAGTCGTGTAGCCTTGACCATCATAAGTCTTAGAGACTGTTGGCCCTGTGATCGTAATTGGTGCTGGCGTAATCACGAACAAACCATTTTGAACGTCCGTCGCATCAAAGCTATAGTTCGTGTTGGCGTCCTGTAACTTCTTCAAGCCACTAGCACTTAAAGTCAGGCTGTAGCTGCCAACATTTTGACTAGTCAAATTGCTTAAATCAAAATCATCAGCCGTTAATGTTGGAATAACGAAGTCAGCATAGTTACTTGGTGCTAAAACAGTAAACGTGGTTGGATCTGTGCTAGCGTCACCATCGTAAGTCTTGGTCGCCCCTTGAACCACAACAGAAGCCGTTAGCTGCGGATTCTGACTTGGATCGTCCGGATTAGTTGGATTCGTTGGTGTGTTTGGTGGTACGGTTTCTAAGCCCTGTGGCGTAATTGTCAGATGACCTGGTGCTGTCGTAATCTTATAATTACCGTTTTTAGTAGCATCTGCCGTTACAGCAATGGGGTAAGTCCCAACATCGATATCGTCACTTAAATCACCTAAATCATAATCAGGTGCACTGCCATTAGCTGGAACACCATTAATAACGGCAACGTTACCTTTACCCGTATAAGCCTTACCATCATAGGTCTTATTTAATTCTGGCCCAGCAATCGTGATCAAAGCAGGTGTGATTGTTAAAGCCCCAGCCGTAATCATAGCCGTTGTAAAACTAAAATTAGGATTGGCGGCTTTTAGATCATCCTGACCCTTAGTACTTAGGCTCACACTATAAGCAGTATCACTAGCATCTTGACTACTTGGCGCTGTAAAATCATCCGCTGTCCAAGTTGGCGCTACGATACCCGTTGGTAAAGTTACTGTATAAGTTGGATCAGTGGTTGGATCATTATCATAAACCTTAGTATTAGCCCCAATAACAATCGCGCCATCGGCAATCCCGTAAGTTACTTTCTTAGTTACATCGGTACTAGCCTCAGTTAAACCAGTTACGGCCGCAACAGTTGGTTGATCGGCAGTGTAACCCTTAATTGTTGGACTGGTGACTGCATCGAAAGTTGTATCTTTATCGGTAGCTACCCAATCAGTATAAGTAACATCGCCAGTTACGAGATCTTTAGTGGCTGTTCGGGTAAAGCTAACCTTGTCCGTATGGTCACCCGCCGCAGTAGTCCCATCTTCATAAACATAAGTAATTGTTTCATTAACATCTTTAGTTAGATCATAATTATCTGGATTATCCGTTGGCGTTTCAGTGACTGTATCATCCTTGACGTAAACGTAGTAATCTTGGTCGATCGTGAAGTCTGAATCATACGTACCGGTTACGGCCTCGGCATCATAAGAATCTTCACCGGCCAAATGATAATTGGCCGGAATAACCAGTGTATTAGTATAAGTTCCACCAGAATTCCCAGTTAATTGTTGTTCAGTACCAGGTATTTCAGCTCCAATAGCTGGAATCCAATCGCTGTTCTTGTTTATGTTCACTTTCATATAATGAACGTTCACTCGCTGAGCCTGAACAACATAAAGATAAGTCACGGTTAATGAGTCACGACCAGTAGTCCCAGTAGCATTAGCTGGTGTCTCACTCAACATATAGCCGGCGGGAATATCACCAATCGCTAAAGGTGTGGTTGTATAGTCATCACCAATTTCGTAAGCTGTGGTATTAGAGGGTTTAATGGCAGTTAGTGCTCCATTAGCATCCTCTTGAATCCATTGTGTCGTGACATTACTTGTGGCAACAACCTTAGCATTCATAGTTTGGTCGGATTCAAGAATCGAATTATCTACAGTATTTTCGGCCTTGAAAACTGAACTAAAGGTCGCCGAACTATCAACTGGAACGTCATTGATATTTTGAACTTGAACCGGTAACCAAGCAACGGCTAAGTCGCCATCCGTCAATGAACCTATAGTCATCAAAACGGACTTAATTGTTGACCAGTCACTAACTTGATCGGCTGTGACAAAATTAGTTGTATCAATCTTTTCACCAGTAACTGGCGTTATATTCTCAGTGGAATAAAGTAAAGCAGCATCACCGGCGGCTGTCTGAGATTCAATGGTTCCTTCACCAGTCAAAATTAAATTAAATGTATCACCATTAGCAGTATTGGGTAAGTTAATTAGATTCTGCGTCCATGGTGAAGAAGCATCCGTTCCGTTAACCGTCACCATTTGAATCGTACTACTATTAATATCATCCTTTGTGTCCGTAGTCGCACCAGAGCTAAACCGAGCAGTTGTATTATCTGGATCAGTTGCATCATAATCCAAGAAAGTATTCTTCGCCGTCATTGGATCATCAACACCATCTTGTGAACCCATGAAAGAAGGAATAACAATTTGATAATTACTGGTAAAATCTTTACCATTTTGAGTTGGTGAAATGACCTCAACCGTTTGATTTCCATATTGCATTTCATAGGTCTTTTGACCAGAATATAAAGTATAAGAATCCTCGGCAGCAATTTGAATCGTATCATAGAAAGAAGCAGTAGTTGTTAATGGCAGCGCATCTTTGTTAACTGTCATATTTAGAACAAACCCATTATAACTATGAATTCCTGAAGAACTGTTATCAATAAATAAACTGCTGTTAATTGATGATAAATCAAGTTTTAAAATACGCTCACCATTTGGACCAATATAACCAAGATCTGTTAAATAATCATTAATATCCGGTAATGAAGTCATCTTACTTCCGGATGTCCAAGTAATCGAAGAAAAATCAAGCTCTTGGGGAACCGTCAAATAATAAGTACCAAGGTTACCAATCCTACTTGTTCCAATATAAAATGTGCCACTAACCGTATTTCCAGGACGATAAATCCCAGAAGGAAGAGAGCTGTTTCCGCCCGTAATGCCCGTAACAGAGACCGATAATGGTATTCCTGGTGCATTCACAATCGTCAAATTCTTGTAACTTTCAATTGGTGTGACAATTTGATCACTAGAATAATTAAATTTATAAATTGCTGTATCATTTATTTTCTTAGAAGTCAAAATGTTATTACCCATGTATTCAATACCCTGTTCAACTCCTGGTAAAACCTGATTCCACACCACAGTAATATTTTGAATATCGCTACCATCTTGTCCTACTGGTAAAAATAAAGCATTACTTTTTAAATCACTCGTAGCGTAAGTAGTCTGTTTACCATTCGAATCCGTTAAAACAATTGATTGAATAGTATTAAAAGTATCCGCATCAAATCCATAATAATATTGCTTACTGTTTTGATCGTATAGTGCTTCCGTACCATTTTCTAAATCAATCGACAATTTAGCGTTGGTCTGAGTGATATTTCCTGTATTTAAAAAAGATGCATAACGAGCATTGTTAGTAAATGAATAATTTCCAGATTGGGACTGCTTGTTACCTGAGGAATCAACACTATCTAAATAAGCGTTATTAAGGTCATTTTGACCATAATTATTTTGAAGACTACTGCCAAGTGTACCAAAAGTAATAGAACTAATCCCCAAATTTTCGTCACTTTTTGCCGTACTTACATTCAATGGTATCGTACTTGTGCCAGAAAGTAACTGAGTGTTATTAGCATTATATGTGGCGTCACCAGTTGAGCTTACAAACTGACCCGATATTGAAAAGGTATTTTCAGTGTCAGCCAATGAATTCGTGTACATACCCCAAAATTGGATATAAACAGAAGTACTGCTCGTGTAGGTTAAAAACGGTTTCTCAATGATAATTGGAGTGCCAGCACCTGCTTGTGTAATACCGCCATCGGACACTCTTGGTGTGGTAGCTTGATTAAAACTAGTAATATCACCCATACTGCTACCGGTACCATCTAAGAGAGTTCCACCTAATAACTTGAAACCGGTTGGAACCGTTAATGAAAAATTGCCATTCCATTTCACGTGATTTGGAGAAGTCAATTCCACGCCATAAGCATAATTCTGATTAACTACTAAAGTACCAGTTTGATTTTGATCCAAAATTACATTATTAAAAGAAAGTGTATTAGGATTACTAACTGTATAAGTTAGGGTCGACTGCGTAGCATCATTATCCGTCAATAAAACCTTATAAGTACTATCATCATTAAGACCATTTGGTGAAACAGTACCAGTTAAAACAATATTAATTGTCTGAATACCTGCTTGAGTGGCTGTATACGTGAA
Organism: Loigolactobacillus backii; assembly: GCF_003946275.1. Taxonomy (GTDB): domain Bacteria; phylum Bacillota; class Bacilli; order Lactobacillales; family Lactobacillaceae; genus Loigolactobacillus; species Loigolactobacillus backii. The sequence goes on along the minus strand of NZ_RHNQ01000012.1, from coordinate 22,791 downwards.
AACTGTGTTCATAGGAACTGCAGTAGTTGTCGTTTGTCCAGTCACATCAGCCGCAACTGTCGATTTCTTGACGCCCATAACATTGTCACTAGTTGCTGTAAAAATCCATGGCACGGTAATCGTGATCGCATCGCCCACTTGAGCATTGACTGTTGCGACCAAGTTATGTTGCTTACTGTAATTACTGTCTGTAATCGGTGTGCTGGCTGTTGCATCAGTCAGACTAAAATTAGAACTAGCTGCTGCTTTAGCGGAGATCACTTGTGCTTGGCCAGTTGCTACATATTTAGCTGCCGCGGCCGATTTAGTGGCCGTAAGTTCGGTTGCTGTTGGATCAGTTAAATTGGTGGTAGCCGTTGAAGCAAGATCAGTCTTGGCTGTGCTAGTCGCACCAACTTGACCAGCTGTCGTTTGGGTTGTTGTGGGTGTAGCAACACTACTAGCAGCCGTGGACTGGGCCGCAGTACTCGTGGCCGCTTTATTTGAAGTAGTACTTGTAATTGACTGAGCCGTTGTACTGGTGGCCGTTTTGGTAACTGCAGTACTTGGAGCTGTTGATTGAGCGGCAGAGCTAGTGGCCGTTGTGGTTGCTGGAGTGCTAGTAGCAGTGGATTGGGCCGCTGTACTAGTAGCTGTCGACTGTGTAGCGGTATTGGCAGCCGTTTTGACTGCAGCACTAGTTGTTGATTGAGCAGCAGTACTACTTGAGGCAGCAGTACTCGTTGATGTCGCAGCTGAGCTATTAGCCGCAGAACTTGCTGTGCTAGTAGTTGCAGCGCTAGAGGCCGTGGTACTAGTCTTTAAGGCAACTGCACTGGCACTGCTGGTTGCCGCCCCACTACTAGCCTGACTATTTGCCGCCTTGACTGGAACAGTGGCAGCATTCGCCTTCGTTGCTGGATTTGCTACAAAAGCACCCAAACTAAGCCCAAAGGCAGTCATTCCCATTGCAACCCACTGCTTTTTAGCTTTATACATTTTATAATGAGTTTTACTTTCACTAATAAGCATATCTCGATAATTGTATCTTCTCATTCTGTATTCCTCCCTGGTACCTAGTACTAATAAATTCGGTTCTATCTTAACTTCGTTGTTACACGCTTACTTTTTCCAATAATGACGCTTTACCATCCACCAGCCTGTTCTTTAAAAGGTCGGTTACCTCCCTTGCACAATTTATTAAGAACATTTAAAAAGATTAAGATTTCATAATGTTTACTTCGTAAGTATAATTCATAAATAGCCAAAATATATTGCAAATAGTGAATTAATGGTTCCGTTTTATTCACCTTTTTGCAAAAAAATCGGGACTTATTAAAATCTCGAATATTACGATCTATACGAAAAGGCCATGACAACTTTTGTTTTGTCATAGCCTTTTCGTGTAAATTCCTAGGTTAAAGCAAGTTTTTAAACCTCTTTTTCCTAGTTGTTTTATTAATCTTTATCATTTTTACGGTAGAACAGATTCGTTAAGACAAGTCCTAGGCTACTAATCGCCAAACCAAGATAGGCCAAGATACTACTTTGCGGTGTTTCACCGGTTGTTGGTAATTTGGTCTTGGTTGCAGCAATCGCTGTTGGTGCCGGTATCTGCTGCTTTATGGCCGATTTAGTCGCTACTATACTTCCTAATTGCTCTTTATTCGATGGAGCTGTTGCTAGAGTAACAGGATTACTAGTCGCAGTCGCTGCTGGTGTAATAGCAGCAATTGGCGCCGTACTTGTTGCTTCCTCTGCAGAAGTATTACTGGCCGCACTGACTGCTACCGCCGAGCTATCGCCAGCAGCTGAACTTGCAGCACTACTGCTTACCGCCGTCGAACTAGACGCAGTACTACTTGAGTCACTGTCGGCACTACTATTGGTGTTGGTTTCTGCATCGGCATTAACCTGAGCGGTTGCACTATTGGCCACAGTGGTCGCAGTAGTTGCTTGGGCTTGAGCCACGTTGGCTGCTGTCGTTGCCGTCGCCGCAGCTTCTTTAGCCGCTGTTGCTGCTGTTTGGGCCGCAACTGCCGTACTGGCTGCCTTTGCCGTAGCCAAATTAGTTTCTGCGGTACTAGCCGCCGATATAGTTATCGTTGCCGCACTCTTGGCCGCTGTCACCGCATTAGTGGCTTGACTGGCCAAAGATTGGACCGCCGAATTACTTGGATCGCTGTTGGCAGCACTTTGGGCAACTGTTGCCGCACTCTGCGCCATTACAACTGCCGTTGAAGCAGCGATTGCTGCACTTTGGACCACCTGAGCACTACTACTAGCCGCACTAATTGCCGCCACTTTAGCTGTACTCTCGGCCGCAGAACTGGCCGCACTGCTGCTGGCACTACTATTAGTGTTTGCATCGGCGTTAGCCAGGTTTTTCGCACTCGTTGCTGCTGTAGTTGCAGTGTTGGCCTGTGTTTGGGCCGTGTTGGCCGCTGTAATCGCAGTAGCCGCCGCTCTTTTAGCAAACGTTGCTGCTGTTTGAGCTGCCGATACCGTGCTAGCTGTCCTGGCCGTGGCCAAATTGGTCTGTGCTGTGCTAGCTGCTGTTGTAGCTGTGATGGCCGCACTCTTGGCCACCGTCTCCGCACTAACAGCCTGACTAGCCAAAGACTGAACCGTTGAATTACTTGGATCATTTGTTGCAGCACTTTCGGCAACTGCCGCCGCACTCTGCGCCATTACAACTGCCGTTGAAGCAGTGGTTGCCGCACTTTGGGCTACCTGAGCACTACTACTAGCCGCACTAATTGCCGCCACTTTAGCTGTACTCTCGGCCGCAGAACTGGCCGCACTGCTGCTGGCACTACTATTAGTGTTTGCATCGGCGTTAGCCAGATTCTTCGCACTCGTTGCTGCTTTGGTTGCAATAGTCACTTGAACTTGGGCCGTACTGGCTGCCGTTGTGGCACTAGTTGCAGCACTTTTGGCCACTTCTGCGGCTGCTTGAGCTGCGGCGGCCGTACTGGCAGCCTTAGCTATTGCCAAATTAATTTGCGCCGTACTAGCTGCCGTTGCGGCTGTAGTGGCTGCACTTTTAGCCGCAGTCACTGCACTAGCAGCTTGACTGGCCAAGGATTGGACCGTTGAATTAGTTGGATCACTCTTGGCCGCACTTTGGGCTACTGTTGCTGCACTTTGAGCCGTTACAACTGCAGTTGAAGCACTGGTTGCTGCACTTTGGGCTACTTGAGCACTACTGCTAGCTGCACTAACTGCCGCTACCTTAGCTGTACTCTCGGCCGCCGAACTGGCTGCACTACTATTAGCACTTACATCGGTATCCGCCTGAACCTTCGCATTAGTTGCTGCTGTAGTCGCAGTACTGGCCTGAACCAGCGCTGTGCTAGCCGCCGTAGTGGCTGTGGTTGTGGCACTTTTAGCCGCCGTTGCTGCCGTTTGGGCTTCAGCGGCTGTACTGGCAGCCTTGGCCGTCGCCAAGTTAGTTTGTGCCATACTAGCCGCTGTTGAGGCCGCGGTGGCCGCTCTCTTGGCGGCGGTTGCGGCACTGGTGGCCTGGCTAACTAATGAATGAACCGCCGGACTATTTGGATCACTCGTTGCCGCACTTTGAGCAACTGCCGCTGCACTTTCCGCGGTTACAACTGCTGTTGAAGCAGTTGCTGCCGCACTTTGGGCCATCTTGGCACTACTGTTAGCTGCACTAATTGCCGCCACTTTGGCCGTACTCTCGGCCGCGGAACTGGCCGCACTGCTACTGGCACTGCTATTAGCATCGGCGTCAGCTTGGGTCCTCGCACTAGTTGCTGCTGTTATTGCAGCATCTGCATGCGTCTTGGCCGTACTAGCCGCCGTAGTGGCTGTGGTCGCTGCACTTTGGGCTGCTGTCGCTGCGGTTTTAGCCGCGGCAGCCGTACTGGCGGCCTTAGCCGTTGCTAAATTAGTTTGCGCCGTACTAAAGGCTGTTGTGGCGGTAGTAGCCGCACTTTTGACCGCCGTTACTGCACTAACAGCTTGACTGGCCAAGGATTGGACCGCCGAATTATTTGGATCGCTATTGGCAGCACTTTGGGCAACCACTGCCGCACTTTCCGCCGTTACAACTGCCGTTGAAGCTGTTGCCGCCGCACTTTGAGCTACTAGAGCACTACTACTGGCCGCACTAACTGCCGCTACCTTAGCTGTACTCTCGGCCGCCGAACTAGCCGCACTACTATTGGCACTCGCATCCGAATCAGCCTGCGCCTTGGCATTAGTCGCTGCTGAAGTAGCAGTGGTTGCCTGAGCTTGGGCCGTGCTGGCCGCCGTTGTTGCACTAGTTGCCGCACTTTGAACTGTCGTTGCTGCCATTTGAGCCGCCGCAGCCGTACTGGCCGTCTTAGCTGTGGTTAAATTAGTTTCTGCCATACTAGCAGCCGTTGCGGCCGTCATGGCTGCACTTTTAGCCGCCATTACCGCACTCGTCGCTTGGCTGGCCAAGGATTGAACTGTTGAATTACTTGGATCACTGGTGGCTGCACTTTGGGCTACTACTGCAGCACTTTCCGCCGTTACAACTGCCGTTGAAGCTGTTGCAGCGGCACTTTGGGCCACTTGGGCACTACTACTAGCCGCACTAACAGCCACTACTTTAGCCGTACTCTCGGCCGCAGAACTGGCTGCGCTGCTGCTGGCACTACTATTCGTACTTGTATCGGCGTCAGCTTGCGCCTTGGCACTAGCCGCTGCCGAAATGGCTGTTGTGGCCTGAGTTTTGGCCGTGCTGGCTGCCATTGTTGCACTGGTGGCCGCACTTTGAGCAGCAGTTGCCGCCGTTTGAGCCGACGCAGCTGTACTGGCTGTCTGAGCCGTGGCCAAATTAATTTCTGCTGTACTAGCTGCCGTTGTGGCCGCGGTGGCCGCACTTTGGGCCGCCGTTGCTGCACTCGCTACTTGACCAGCTAAAGATTGAACCGCCGAATTATTTGGATCACTGGTCGCCGCACTTTGGGCAACTACTGCTGCGCTTTCCGCCGTTACAACTGCCGTTGAAGCAGTTGTTGCTGCACTTTGGGCCGTCCGGGCACTACTACTAGTCGCACTAATTGCGGCCACTTTGGCCGTACTCTCAGCCGCCGAACTGGCCGAACTGCTACTGGCACTACTATTCGTACTGGCATCTGAATCAGCTTGCGCTTTGGCACTAGTTGCTGCTGAAGTGGCATTAGTTGCCTGGGCTTGGGCCGTACTTGCTGCGGTTGCAGCAGTCATGGCCGCACTCTTAGCGACCGACGCGGCTACTTGCGCTGCCGCGGCTGTGCTGGCCGTCTTGGCTGTCGCCAAGTTAGTTGCCGCCGTACTAGCTGCTGTGGCCGCCGTTGTGGCAGCACTCTTAGCCGCCATTGCCGCACTCATCGCTTGGCTGGCCAAGGATTGAACCGCTGAATTACTTGGATCACTGGTGGCCGCACTTTTAGCAACTACTGCTGCATTTTCCGCCGTTACAACTGCGGTTGAAGCCGTTGCAGCTGCACTTTGGGCTACCTGAGCACTGCTACTGGCGGCACTAACGGCCGCCACCTTGGCTGTACTCTCGGCTGCGGAACTAGCTGCACTACTATTCGTACTGGCATCTGAATCAGCCTGCACTTTGGCACTAGTTGCTGCCGAAGTGGCAATAGTTGCCTGAGTTTGGGCCGTGCTGGCCGCTGTTGTGGCGGTTGTTGCCGCACTTTTAGCTGCCGATGCTGCTGTTTGAGCCGCGACGGCTGTGCCGGCAGTCTTAGCCGTAGCTAAATTAGTTTCTGCTGTACTAGCTGCTGTTGTAGCCGCACTGGCTGCACTTTTAGCCACCGTTGCCGCACTTACAGCCTGACTTGCTAACGATTGAACCATTGAATTACTTGGATCACTGGTAGCCGCACTTTGAGCCACAGTGGCGGCACTCTGGGCAGTAACTACTGCTGTCGAAGCCGTAGTCGCCGCACTTTGGGCTACCTGAGCACTGCTACTAGCCGCACTAACGGCTGCCACCTTAGCTGTACTCTCGGCTGCCGAACTGGCTGCACTACTGCTGGCACTACTATTGGCGCTAGCATCGGCGTCAGCCTGCGCCTTCGCACTGGTTGCCACCGTTGTTGCGGCAGTTGCCTGGGTTTGCGCTGTCGTAGCAGCAGTCTTGGCCGTAGTGGCAGCATCTTGGGTTAATTTAGAAGTACTCATTGCTGCAGCTACCGTCGTTGCGGCCTGAGTTGCTACAAAATTAGTTTGCGCGGTATTAGCCGCCGTTGTCGCGGCATTGGCAGCACTTTTAGCCGCCGTGGCCGCACTTACTGCTTGACTGGCCAAAGATTGAACCGCCGAATTACTTGGATCACTAGTCGCGGCCGTTTGAGCTACAGTGGCAGCACTTTGAGCAGTTACTGCCGAAGTTGAGGCAGCGGCTGCCGCACTTTGGGCCACTTGCGCACTGCTACTAGCAACACTAACGTACAGGCTGGTATCTTCACTACTGGCTGAAGAACTGCCACTAGATGAGTTATCCCCAAATTGATAACTTTGCCAGGCCTGTTCATAGGCCAAAGTAGTGACGTCAACCTTAATTGAGGCCGGCATTCCGGACGCTTCATACATTAATGTGAGTTTATCTGTACCAGATGCCTGCCCAATCAAACCACCAGTATAGGGACCCTGAGTTAGCTCACCCTGAGCATTTTCATAATTCTGACCAGTTAACTCAGTAAAACGCGCACTATCAGTGGCAATTGACTGTGTTAAATCAGCAATATGCTGGGTTAAATCAGTGGCAGTATAGCCCTGCACTAAATTGGCCGTTGCGGAACCTACACCAGTGCTATCCGGTGGTGTTGCGGCCGCCGTAACCGCAAGTGCGCGAGCCTGAGCACGTGCCACTGGCGCCGGTGAGTTACCAACACTACTTGCCGCTACCGGCGCACTCACGGGACTGTTAGTTGGTTCAGCTGCTAAGGCTGTAGCCGCCGTTGCCACAGATGCACTAGCAACTGAAACTGTATTAGCTGTTGGCACACTGCCCACACTTTGCGTGGCTGAAACAACGGACGCCGGTGTAACATTGTCGACTTGAGCACTTGCACCATTGCTGGAAACAGCAGTACTACTTTGTGGTGCAGAACTAACGTTAGCCGCTACAGAATCAGTTGTGACCTTAGAAGTTACCGTAGCTGAAGTCGCGGCACTAGAATTACTGGCACTTTCTGGCGTGGCACTGCTGGCTACGGAACTATTATTACCCACGTTACCGGCCGAACTAGCTTGTTGTTCGGTTGAACTTGATTGTGTAGTGGCAGCGTTGGCGTGCCCTGCAAAGGCCAAGCCAGCCCCGAACATCACTAGACTTGTTCCGGTAGTTAACCAGATTTTCTTTGCCTTGTATAACTTAAACCGCGTAATGGTTTGCTCCCGTTGTAATTTATCGTACTCAAACTTTCTCATTTTTATTTACTCCTTGTATTTCCAATTTTCTTATCTTTTGGAAAAACACCCAAATCAATCGCCGCGCCCAGTTTAATCGCTGGAGCAACCGCACTCATTCGCACGTGCTCTGCATTTAACCCCTGCATCGTCGTCACTTCATGCTGGGCCTTTTTTAACTCATGTTGTGACGGAATGACTTGTCCGTACTGATTAATCATATTTTGGTCGACCTCCAAAGAAAGTAGTTGCTTGATAAATTGGTGCAAATTGCTGGGAAATTAACTTGCCCATTTCATCATCTAGATTACCAACCAAAACGTCCTGATCGTATTCTAAAAATGGTTTGCAGGCTAAGGCCAGCTTCCGGGCAACCTTGCTCCCAAACTCACTCTGCTCACCACGATAGTCAGCAATCACTGCTAAATCGGCCTTATCATGGCCAGCGATGGTAACGTTAGCCAACCAAACTTCATTAATCTTATGCAGGTGCTTACACTGCTTTTTTAGCATCCCCATTAATTTCTTGGTCCCTAAACTTGGTAATTCAATCCGTAGTTTGTCATTCGTAGGCGCAATCAGTGGCACAACCTGATTGATGTACTGCCAATAATCCCTGGAAAGTGGAAAAGTCTGCTTACCTGGGTTAACCAACAATCCGGTGACGCCAAGACGTTGGGCCTCAGTCATTAATTCAGCACTGGAAAATCGAAACGTCCGAAAGTCCATGTTGGGGATCATCTCTTTAGCGAATTGTTTTAAAGCTAATTGGTCCGTAAAAACGGGAATATACTTTTTTCCGTCCGCTAAATAAGTTGTAATTGCGAGGCCCATTTCCAAGAGACTAGAATGTTCTTCCCCGGCCATTTTTTGCGTTGGCTGAACTTTAACCAAGGCGCGGAAATAAGTCTCCAACAACATCGCCGCAAAACGCCGTTCTAAATCATGATACTGTGGGTTCTCCATAAAATAGTTCAAACGAACAACAAAGGGCGTCGTCGCCTTCTTCTTTTCTGGATCTAACGCCGACTTTTCAGCAACTGCCTGAAGTACCGGATCTTTATTATCCTTAGCTAACATGGTTGGTGCCACCCTTCTATGACTGTCGGCTTAATTTTGAAATTGCGTCTAATAATTGGTTGCCACTCTTCACAAGATCAGCGATTTGGTCCGTCTGATTGTTTTCAACTGAAGACTCAATTGCCTCAGCAACTTGTTTCATGTTCTGGGTCATAACCTTCATTGGTGTTAGTTTGATTAATGCTTCGATTTCTTCATTGTTCATAACTAAGACTTCCTTTTCATTTTTTGAGATTCAGTCATTAAGTAACCCGATCTTCATTGATTTAAAATTCTAATTGCTAACATAAAATGCCGCATGTTGGTGGTTAAACGTTGCAGTTGCTGTTCGTCTAAGACCGTTTGATCGGCGTTACTATCCAGTAAAGCCGCTTGCTGTAACAAAATTGTTGCCAGTTGCAAACTAGCCTTAGCCGTAACTGGCGCCACACTGGTTTTAGTTGGTGGCAATGTTCCATCAGACTTGGTTGTTTTCGCCGCAGGAATTTCGGCGGAGATTGATTGTGGTTTGCTGGTTGGCATGTCGGCTGCGACTGCTGATTCAACACTAGTCGATTGGGTAGCCGTTCCCTTTTCACTATCCGTCTCAGTTGCCTGCGTTTCTTTTAGCTTCCTAGCTTCCGTAATACTTAAAATCAATAGGACCGTTTCCTGCGTCGGATTATCTGGCACAAAATCTTGCGGCTTAAAAATTTTACGAATGCTGGACTCTTTATCTACGCTTAAGTAATAATCCTTGCCGGCCACCTCTGGTAATTGCAGCGGTTGAACCTTATCTGGTTGCTCACTAATGGTTGTCAGTGCGTACACCTTACCCTGCAAATCAGATATCGTATTAAAAATTCGAACTGACCCCAGGCGTGCATAGGTCAAAATAATCATTGGCTTAGCTTCCGCCGGCATTTTGCCAACGGTTGGTCGTGACTTATCAACTAGTAGGTAACCACTAAAAGCTGGCGCGTTGACTTCATATCGACTCCCCACTTCACCAAAAAGGCTAAGATCTTCGTTCAGTGCGTTGCCATCACGATCAACGTAACGGATAACAATTCGGTTCTGCACCTTACCCAGACCCATGGAATTTGCGTCCTCCATCATGTCCCTCCTCATTTCATCATTTTCATTTGATCAATATGTAACTGTGTGCTTGAAGCACGAATGCGGCTCTCCTCCAGGTTAGGCTTGGGAGTGTTTTAACTAATATTTTCCTGGCCAATTTGGTGTTAACGTGCTGGGAAAGGCAGGTTCCTGCGGTTGCCATGTTTCAACTTGGCGCTTTTCGCCGTAGTTGAATGGACAACGTATGGAGCATTAAGATTATTAGCGATTTAGGCTAATAATCCTCAATTGCGGAATAGTAGTTACGATCGCCAAATAATCCACTACGTGAATTATTCGTCAATCTAGACTAATCCTCAGAGCCATGTTTCTTGCGGCATGTACTTTGCCACAAGAATGGCCATCGTTCGTAGCATCAAGATTATTAGCGATTTGGGCTAATAATCCTCAATTGCGAAGTAGAACCTGAACGCCTTTCCCCGCACTTCATAAATAACCAAAACTACTAATTCCGATTATGAACCTAATTTAGCAAATAATAAAAAATGATAGCACTAACAAACGGAATCATTACGGCCTTTAAAAATAGACTTAGTGTTATTCATCGATAAATAAAGTGTGTATTTTTTTTGAATTTAATTCAAGAGAAGCAGAGTCCCAACTTTTGTGGGAAAAATGGAAAAAGTCGGGAAAACCGGAAGTGGCCTGATAACTCGGCCTTAATAATCAGTCCAATCGGTTTTGAATAGCGCTTACAATACCTTTATAATAGGAATGGATAGTTGTTAATAAACCTAACACTAAAAAACAAACCAGCTCGGATTATTTCCACTAGCAGGGGTGGTCCTCATCTTTTCAGTAATAAGGGCTTTTTTTATACAAAAATGTAATAGAATAAAACTACAAGCTCAAATTACTGATATATCGATAATAAAAATTGATTGGTGGTTGCAATGAACTATAAACTCTTTTTTGAAAAAGAAGACCTAATTAGCTACTCACTCTTGCAGGTAATCTCACAACAACCAAATGGGAAGATTACTGAGAATGAGGTTCTATTGGACTTTTCGATTTCTTCTTATCGATTACAGCACGTTTTAGAAACTTTAAATCACGATTTAAAAAACGTTAAATCGAATGTTTCCAGCTATATTGATACTTCGGAAAAAAAGCTGCTCCACGGGATAAATATCACAACGACGGTCGTTCAGTCCATTCGCCTGATGTACTTAAAGCACTCTTTACTGTATGCGATGTTTGAATACCACTTCATTTATTCAAACCAATTATCCAACGCGGCTTTCATGAAGAAAAACTTCATTAGTAAGACAACTTTTTATAACTCCCAGAACAAATTAAAAGATATTCTGCAACAAGAAGATTTTTATCAAGTGTCCAGCGAATTCGGTGATAATGAACACGCCATTCGGCTGCATTTGTTCCAATTTTTCTACACGGCCTTCAATGGGATTGATAATCCATTCGCTGAGCTTGACGCACCGGCCGATCAAATTATTGAAAGTATCCAAACTAAATTTCAAGTGGCCATCACGCCAACGCAACGAACAAAATTATTAATCTTCTTGAAAACTTGGATTTTACGCATGAAGAATCAATGCTTCGTTACGAAACCAATGTTGGCCGAAACTAAATTAGATGCGTTAGATCACCAACTATTGGATCAAATCCAAGCAATTTTGAGCAAGACACTAACACTTCCGGTTGGCCAGATCGAACTGGATTACCTGGAAACTTTCCTCGTTATTCAGGGTTATAAGCCGGGCTACAGCGAGTTAACTTCTAAAATGACAATGCCGTTAGCTTACAGCTGGGCAACTGACCTTATGGCCCAGGTCAAGCAAAGCCAGATGCTCTTGGATAATGACGCCCTTAAAACAACTACTTTAGAAAGTGCCATTTTGCGCATTAATATCCAGTTCACGACTTTTTACGTTGAACCAACGACGTTTATTTCGCTTGATCAGGTTAGCTTTTTCAAGGAAACCTACCCGTTGTTTGATCAGGTCATTAGTCACTTTATTCAGACTCTCCATTCAAACACGACCATTAAGATGGGCCAAAATGATTCAGTTAACCTCTACTTCAGCTATATGTTTGCTTTTATCAATAATATTCCGATTAATTTATTACGAAATATGGTCTACATCTGTGTCGGTTTCTCGCAGGGCAAGCTTTACACCGATTACGTCATTCGAACGTTAACCGCGTTTAGCAACGCCCACATTATGATTGAGCGCATTCCTTCACCAGAAACCGACATCTACCTTTCAGATTTTTACAATAATAGTGTCCAACAGATTCAAATTACGTGGCGTAATCCACCAACACCACTGGATTGGTCACTACTAGGTGACACGATTATTGATTGTAAAAAACAAAAAATGACTAACGTTACTGACGACGATAATGAGCGTTAATTGGAGGTGATTTCTCATGCAACGCTTTTCTTATAAAGATCAAGGAACCCTCATTCGTTTCCACGTTTACCAGGAAAATAAAAGACAGTGGCTTGTCTCGGGCAAACTTTTGTTCGTTGGCGGTTTATCAACCCTACTGCTGGGAGCAACCACAGAACTGATCACTAGCCAAAACGTTCAGGCGGCCGTAACTAGTCAGGCCACCCAACAACCAACTAGCGCAACCGCGGCCAACTCTGGACTCCAGCCGCAACAGGTGGCACTTAAACCAACAACCAAAGCGGTCACCACAGATTCGGCCACGCCAGCGGCTGCTAGTTCTGAAGCAAATCAGGCCACCGTCCAAGTAAGTTCGGCAGCTTTCTTGCCGGCCAGCTCGGCACAAACGAACCCAGTTGCAGCCACTAGTTCGGTGGCCACCAGCACGGCACCGCAAACCAGTGCCACTACTACGCCGGCTGCAGTCGCTTCTAGCAGCACGGCAAGCGTAACTAGTGCACCGGCGGCTCAGGCAGCTGCTAGTCAGGCAGCCAGTCAAGCAAGCTCTTCTACGGCCGCCGCACCTGAAACGTCCAACATTGACTACCAAACGGATCCAAACGATCCATCGGCAGTCATCTCCGGAGGTACGCTGGCCTATATTGCCGGCTATACGCCGTATACAGACGCCGGCCAAGCACTAGCTTTAATTAACGCCAAGGACGTGACCCAAGGCTACTGGCTTCCGCAACCAACGGATCCTGGTCAAGACACGATCATCAATTACCGTGCTGATCAGCAAAAGGCCGTCGTCCGTTACGTTGATGACACAACACAACAAACCTTGGCTAGCTTTATTTTAAGTGGTGGCAGTGATTCAACCACTGCTTATTCAACCGCCAATGCCTTAGTCCGGTATAAAATTGCCGGTTATACGGTTAGCGATGATCAAGTTCCCGCAACTGGAATTTTATTTGACCACGATGACGCAACCGACCAACTTTACACGGTTCACTTAGCTGAAAAAATTGTCACGATCACACCGGAAAATCCTGGTCACCCGGGACAAGTTGTTGATTCAGAGAATCCGGCTGGTCCCACCTGGCCTACTGGTACGGCCGAAACCGATTTAAGTCGGGCTATTACGGAAACTATCTATTTTGTAAACAATGAAGGCAAAAACCTAGCAACGGCACAAAGCCAGCGGGTCACTTTTACCCGCCAAGCAACTTTTAATGAAGTCACTGGAAAAATCGTCTATCTAGATTGGCGTGCGACTAATGGCGTCAGCTCATTTGATACAAAAATGGCACCAACCATTTCCGGCTACACACCAAGTCATTCTATGGTAGCGGCGATCACCGATTTGACCCCTGCCAGCTCCGATGTTGTTAAAACGATTGTTTACACTAAAAACACCAATGACAGTCCTCAAGCAACACCAGTCACCCCCGCTAATTCAATTACGCCGGCGACTAGCACCACCATCAATCCTGATGTAACTAATAACGATAAGGCAGTGGCAATATCTGTGAAATCTAATAACAATAAAAATTTAACGGATAGTGCACCAAAACAAGCTGCTTTGGCCGCAGTGAATCTGCCACAAGCAACCAAGACCAAAACACAACGTTCAACCAAGCCGGTGGCACTAGTCAATAAGACTGGCCAAATGAGTTGGCTACTGAACGATACCCAGCAGGTTTATAACTTTATATTTGGAAACACCGATGAAAAACAAAAAACTGGCGTTGATTCCCAAACACCTACCACCAAGCAAACACGCCCGACTAAACCGGGCAAAACACAAGTGGCTCCAGGAAAACAGCAGGTTGCTAAAAAAGCGCAGCCAAAGAAACGACCACAGAGTTTACGGGCCGATTTTGTAAAACCGGAACCAACGTTAATCATTCAACATCACCCAATGCCAAATGATAACGCCGATCATTCACAGTTAGGCCTCTTCTTCACAAGTATTGCCGGAACAATTAATTTCGGCCAACGAGCGAAAACGTCTTAGTTTGTATTGAAAATTTAAGGCAAATTATAAAAAAACTGGCAACTAGCCAACTACTCACGCTTTATGAGTAATTTGGCTGGTTGCCAGTTTTTTTAATTTAGGTAAATTTGGGATTATTGGGGTAGGTAGATTCAGGATCAATGGTTTAGCGGCTCAAAGCTTTCCAGCAATTACATCAATTAACTCATCACGCCGATCAAGATCATCATCGCATTCGTAATAAGCACCGTGATAAACGTGCACCGCAGGATCATCTATATTCATATAACGTTCAGAAAACTTTTTTGCCTGGTACTGGCCATCTTTTTCGACAACAAATATAAGGCACCCAGTTGCCTCTTTTTTATTATGGGTAAAGGTTACTGGAAAGCTAACCTGTTGTCGGCCTGCGTGTTTCCGCCGGTCTCTGATAGTATGCGCAATATTGCTTGTAATAACGTCAAATTTCATGTGTAACTCCCTAACTTTAATATAAGGCCTTAACTTGCATCTGTTCTAAAACTATTTTAGTGGTTGTTTTAAAACGAATTAAACAAGCTCTTACTTAACTCGTTTGCCTGTTGCTCGGTGGCGATCATGCGAGAACCTAACCAAGTATAGGCCGGCAAACCAAATAACGGAAATAATTAAAGCAATTAATGTTGATTTTTCTAGACACAGTACTACCGCAACAAAAACCAAAAATGCTAAAACAAAGTAATCCGCAAATGGCTGCCATGGTGCTTTAAAAGTGCTCGCTGCGGCTAATTTTGTTTTCCGATAACGTAGGTGAGTTACAATAATTGCTCCCCAAATGAATAAAAAGCAAGTTGTCGCCACACTGGACACTAACGTAAAGACAATATTTGGAATAAACAGATTAAGCAGAACTGCAAAGGCAATAACAACCGTTGAAAATAGTAATGCCGAAGCAGGTACTCGACTCTTGGAAAGCTTACCGAAATGGTGTAAGAAGCGATTATCAGAATCATAGGCTAACGAAAACAGCATGCGTCCGGTGCTAAACAAAGAACTGTTACAGGCTGAGGCCGAAGCGGTGATTACGACAAAATTGACGATTCCAGCCGCCGAGCGAATCCCGATATTTTTGAAAACCTGCACAAACGGACTTTGTGAAGCCGATAAATGAGACCAAGGATAAATACACATAATAACAAATAATGCGCCAACGTAGAATAAAATAATCCGTAACGGAATATCATTAATCGCCTTGGGCAATAATTTTTCTGGATTTTGGGTCTCGGAAGCCGTCATCCCAACCATTTCAATACCAATAAAACTAAAAACGACCATTTGAAAGGATAAAATAAAGCCCTTAGCACCAGTTGGAAAAATACCGCCATAATTTGTTAAGTTAGATAAACTTGCTTGACCAGTTGGGGTTTTATAACCAACAATCACCATAAAAATACCTACAGCAATTAACGCAATAATAGCAACAATCTTAATTAGGGCAAACCAAAATTCAACTTCACCAAAGGCCCCAACTGTTATTAGATTAACGCCTAATAAAATAATAAGCATTAGTAGCCCGGGTAACCACTGCGGTAACGACGGAAACCAGAATTTCATGTAAAGCCCAGTTGCCGTGACTTCAGCCATCGCAATTGTGACCCAGCAAATCCAATAGGTCCAACCTGCGATAAAGCCAGCACTTTCGCCCAGATATTCTTTTATAAAATCAACAAATGAATGCAAATTTAAATCTGAGAGCAATAACTCTCCCAGCGCACGCATTAACATAAAACAAACAATTCCGGTTAATAAGTAAGCAAATAAAATTGAGGGACCTGCCAAATGAATGGATTTACCGGCACCTAAAAATAATCCCGTTCCAATCGTACCGCCAATAGCAATCAATTGAACGTGCCGACTTTTTAGGTTACGCGCCAACCCCTGCGTTTCACCCGTTTGTTTCTCACTCATTTTTTACAACTCCTTTTCTTTCTATTTTCTAATTATACCCCTGATTTTTCTCATAAAGATATAAAAAATAGATTTAGCGTTGTAAATGGCATTGAGAATTCCGCACAGTTAAATGAAATAATTTCACTTAACTACTTTTTGCTTGCTTGTTTTTGAATTAAATCGGCATCAAAATAGTGTTCTAGGTAGCTCTGTAACTCAGTTGGCGTTTTCTTGAAACGTAATTGATAATGTGCCATTGGTCCAGCTTGATAAGCTAGGTAAGTGACCTTTCTTTTCTGGTCAAATCGTAATTGAATACTAATAATCGTCGTGTACAAACGTGTACTATAAGCACCATTTAAAATACCTTTGACCATTAATCCTTTTGGCCAAACGGCAATTACAATTAATAAGCCGGCAGCAAAAATACTTTGAATTTTGGCTGTAACAAAGCTTTCGTTCGGTACCGTTAAACAAAGCAGCAATAAGGCTAGCAGAACTAGGCCCCCACGTACCCACCAATTAGGCCGCGCGGGAATTTTGATCAGCCACCAGAACCAACCTTCCACCAATAAAATAATTAAAAGTAACCCTAATTCTATTATACTTAACATAATGGTCTAAACCTTCCTAAGCTGTGTTTGCGGTTGAGACAAAAGTCCTGGCCGCTTACTATTCGCGAAAAGCAAAAAATGAATCAAAGGTTAGCCCTTAAGGCTAAACCCCTGATTCATTTCATTATACTAGAAAATATCGTAAGGCGTGCATCATTTCTACTTTAGAATTAAAGTCTGGTAAAGACACAATTAAACAACTAACTTCAAAGTTTAATTTATTTACTTAATCGGACAACATCCCGCGCAATCATTAATTCTTCATTAGTCGGAACTAACAACACCTTGGTTTTAGAATCATCCGTACTAATAATTCTTTCCTGGGCCATGACATTGTTCCGTTCATCATCAATTTTAGCGCCAAAATAGCCTAAGCCATCGATAATTCGCTTACGCATGGTCATATCGTTTTCACCAATACCGGCAGTGAACACTAACGCGTCCACACCACCCATTTCGGCCACATAACTACCGACGTATTTTTGAATCCGATTGACAAAGATATCAATGCCTAGCTGCGAACGTTTACGCGTATCCCGTGTCTTTTCAAGATCACGCATATCAGGCGAAAGTCCAGAAATACCTAAAATACCTGATTTGTGGTTTAAAATATCAATCATCTTTTCCGGATCAGAGATGTTTAATTTCTCCATGAGGTACGCCATTAATGAAGCATCAATATCACCAGAGCGCGTCGCCATCGTAATCCCAGCTAATGGTGTGAAGCCCATCGAAGTATCATATGATTTACCATCTTTGACTGCGGTAATCGAAGCACCAGCACCTAAATGTAAGGTGATCAATTTTAAGTCTTTCAGTGGTTTACCCAAGATTTCTGCCGCACGAGCAGAAACATAGCGGTGACTTGTCCCATGAGCGCCGTACTTACGTGCACCGTATTTTTCATAGTATTCGTAAGGAATACTGTAAAGATAATTTACAGCGGGCATTGTATGGTGGAACGACGTATCAAAGGCCGCAACACTGGTCGCTTCAGGTAATAACTTTCGAAAAGCCTGAATTCCCATTAATTCTGCCGGATTATGTAACGGTGCGTATTCAGCCAAATCATTAATCTGCTGTTCAACCTTATCGTCGACAATCGTTGATTCAGTGAAGATCTCGCCACCGGCAACGACACGGTGACCAACACCGGAAATCTCATGGATATCCTTGACAATCTTTAAATTAATTAACTCCTCAAGCAGCATTTTTACAGCAGCATTTTGATCATTGATGTCCAAGGTCTTTTGGAATTTCTCCTTGTTATCCGGACCATAATGTACTGTAAAAACAGAATCCTTCAAGCCAACTCGATCAACCATTCCTGAAGCAATGACCTTTTCAGCTGGCATATCAAATAATTTCCACTTTAAGCTTGAGCTGCCTGCATTAATTGCAATAACTTTTGCCATGTTACAAGTCTCCCTACTGTGCAATATTTTTTTCTTTCCACTCACTAATCTCGGCCACAAAGCGCTGAAAACCGGCCTGATCCTTAAAAGAAGGAAATTCCCCAAGCATCACTTTTTTAGCCTGCTTGGCCTGACCACCCTTATTTTGTAAGATCAAAATACCCTTTTGCGCCTTTTCGTCCTGGAACAACTCCCGTGGCAGATTTAATAGCCCCTGTAAATATGTTGCTGATGTCATCCATTTAGTTAACTCAGTGGCTTCTTGCGATTGAAAGAGTAAACTCGGCACAAGAAAGAAACCAAAACCGGCAGCCTTAGTGTAACGCATACTTTGTTCAATTAATAAATGGTGTGCGTACGAGTGACCGGTCTCGGCATGTGTCGCAAACTTTGCTGCCCGCTCGTCAATTGGGTAATAACCAATTGGTAAATCAGCTAGGCTAACATCAACCTTGGGCACCACTAGATCTTCAATTGCATCTTGATGAAAAAGTTCAACATCAGGGTGTTGTAATCGTGCGCCAACGTTGGCCAGGGCCAGCATCGTATCATCATTATCAATCCCATAACCCTTTAAATTGACGCCACTAGCCGTAAACAAGCGGTTAAGTACTGTATAAAGTAAATTGCCAGTTCCAACGGTTAAATCCAGCACCTGTTCTTGGTCGTTTAAACCGGCCAGATTTTCAATCAAATAGGCAACTAAAAAGCCAATTGCGTCCGGTGTCATTTGATGATTGGCCTGAATTGCATCCGTTCGTTCACCCCGTAGAATGGCCAGCTGAAACGCTTGCCGAATCTCATCGGTTGTTAAACGTTTTAAATTTATCTGTTGATAACTTGTTGTTAACTGCTGGCGAATTGCCTCGTGGGGCAACCCATCCTCTACTTTGATTTGACCGCCATCAACAATATTTTCTCCTGTTTCTATGAGTGCATCCATGTAAGACACATCTAAATCACGCTTTAACAACATTGCTGTTGTATCCAAATGTTTATATAATGCTTCAACATCTTTTTGTCCCAATCAATTCACCTCAAGCTAAATAAATAGACATAATACTATTTCATCTTAACGAATCTAATCTACTTTTTCAAGCGCTTTCGTTTTACTAGTATCAGACTTTTTCGTTATTGCGAAATCTCGGTGAATTTCCTTATTTGATTCCTTCAATTTAATAATAAATTGGTTATCTACAACCGTAACTTGTCCAAGCGAATAATTAAATTGATTTTTGGCGACACCTTGATCGAGTTGCGCTAGCGTCAAATTATAAAGCGTGTCCTGTTGGTAGCGACACTTGATCGTCCGTAACGTCATCACTTGCTGCCGATAAACCAATGCATACCCTTCAATCAATAAGATGGTAAGTGCTAAAAAGATAACCGCCGTGATTAAAACACTCCCTGAACGTCGTTTATTCAACTGTCGGACTCCCTTTAGGTAAATATTGTTTGCTGATAAAAGTTTGCCGGTTCCTCAACGTTATTTTGACCGTTAGAATTGGCTGCTGGTAACTCATTTTCACATTAGCCACTGACTGTAACAACGGCATATGACCTTTAGTCGCACCCCGAACACGCAGCATATCCTGATACTGCTCTAATTGATAGATCTTTTTTTCTTTCATTCGGTAAAAGGTAACTTGCTGGTCACTTCGACTAACAAAATAACTATCCGCCAAAAAATCACCCAATTGACAGTTAGCAACGTGAAAGTTCAGTGTTGTGTCATCATTGAAATAGGTGGTAATCCGTTTAAATTGGGTCAATTGGAACTGTAATAACCAGACGCTTAAAACCAACACAAATAACCCCAGGACAGTTTCAGCCAGCGTAAATCCGGCATGATTTGCTTTAAGTGTCATCGTCGATCATCCACCAAAATAGTCTTGGCTAACTTAACTTGGCTGGACTCGTAAATCAATTTTGCCTGACCTACTTTAGCTTGTTCAAGGTTCACTTGCCTTTGAAATTGTTGAAAACTTTCTCCAAAACTAATAATCCCTAAAGTGATTAAAAAGAGCGCAAACATGGTCTCCATTAAAACAAAACCTGATCGTAATTTATTCATAAGAACCCCACCCCATTTGCGGTTTTAGAACCGTATTATTTTTAAAATAATCGGAATGAAAAGTTATTTTAACTGGACTAACGTGTCCTTGATTACT
This sequence comes from Loigolactobacillus backii, assembly GCF_003946275.1. GTDB lineage: Bacteria > Bacillota > Bacilli > Lactobacillales > Lactobacillaceae > Loigolactobacillus > Loigolactobacillus backii. Next base: position 2,727 of record NZ_RHNQ01000012.1, on the reverse strand, counting down.
TAGGGAAAATTGTTGTGGAAGCGCCCGCATTGTTTCTGGCAGTATAATTTGGTGGCTCCAGCCGCTGTCTTTACCCCGAAATAAAACTTGCTTTTGCGTAATACTCACCTGGACGCGATCCCGCTCCACGGCCGATTTAATCAAACTATAGTGCCACGCCTGATCAAATTGATTTAAAAAAATTGTTTCTGCCCGGTGATAATAAAAAGGGCGTAATTGGCTGGCAGGAAAGGTAATACATAAACTGGTCATCGCTAAAACAATAACCGTTTCAATTAACGTAAAGCCACGGTGACTAATCATTTTTCTTTGGCTTCAAGTGCCTTGGCCTTAGTTAATTGCTTCTCGGACAAATAACCCGCCTCTTTTAATTCATCCAGACTGGCACGCTTATTATCGTGATCATTGGCGTAAAGATCCCTTTGGGTTTGGACAACTGTTTTAAACGCGACATCGCTGGTTGACTCGGCATTCTTACGTTGAGCACCCACATTGGGTAACACGATCATAATTAATAAAGTAATAATGAATAAGACAGCTACCATTTCGATCAAGGTGAAAGCCCTTTTCGATTTTTTTAAAATTAGATAACTAAATTTTGAAACTGACCTTTTAATTTGTGCAAAAGAATCGCGCAACGACACCCTTCGACTCATTTTATTCTTCAAAATAATTTTCATTTAGTACATCCCCTCCATCATTTGGTACAGCGGTAGTAAAATGCTTAAATAGACACCGACAATCGTCAAAGCTATAATGCCAAAAAAGAAAGGTTGAACGTAAGTGACGATTCGTTCGATCTCTTGCAGCATTCTGCGGTAAGTCAATCTTGCCTGAACGATCAGTTCTTCTCCCAAAAATTCCTTAGTTTCCCCTTTTTGGACGAATAATGCTAATTCATCCGGAAATAACGCCTGTTCCGTTACGATATTTGCTAAGTTTTTACCTTCTGCCAATTGCGGCCGAATCTGCTTGCCGAGTTGATAAAGTAAACTGTTTTCCGAAAAATTGGCCAATAACTGACAAATTTCTTGTAAGTTCAATCCGTTTTTTAATAACGTTCCCAAGTTAAAAAGTAAATAATAATGGTAGTATTCACGGTACGAACGGCCAATAAGTGGTAAGCGGTTACGGAATACAGCTCTTTTTAGCGGATTCTTTTCAAAACGTAACTTCAAGTAAAAAAGCAAACTAATTAAACCGATCCCCGCCAAGCTGAGGCCAAAGTAACGCCAATAAAACAGGACATTTTGGTTCATATTGGCCTGCCAGGATAGTAGTTCGGGTTCAATCATCTGTTTGACAAAAAAGATGAGCCCGCCTAAAAGCAATAACAACACGAAGGGATAGCGCAATAGGCGTTTAAGTTGCCGCTTTTGCTTTTCTTGCTCAAGTAATAAGCGCCCGATTTGTTTTAGACTCTGCTGCAAATCACCGTGCCTTTCGGTAATTCGAATTTGGCTCACAACATCCGCGTTAATTCCCACCTCAAAAAAGGCATCTGCCAACTCTTTTCCGGAACTTAACTGTTGCTTAAGTAGAACTAACCGGTCCGATTGATTGGGTAATAGGACCAGCATAAATTCAATGCTTTGGGGTAAGGAAAAACCTGCTTCCAATAAATCGGCCAGTAACGAAAAAAATTCAATTTCGAAATGACGTCGTTGCTTACCCATTTTGATATGCTTTAACCGTTTCTGAAGAAATAATTCCATCCTGCCATGCCTGCTCCAATAATTTGGGCCAACCTGCCGGCGTTTTTCCGTTAAAGGCCGCTGCCAAGATCTGATTACTCAGTAAATCAAACAAAATAGCCGCCTGCTTTTTTTCAGTGGGTAAAATTCGTTGATAACAGACACTGGTTAGACAATCTTTTAAAGTTTCTTGGTCAATTTTAAAATCAGTTAGGCGCTTAATGACCCCGGTAGCACTCCGCGCGTGAACCGTACTCAACACCAAATGGCCACTTAAAGCCGCCCTAATCGCTGCGGCGGCAGTTTGTTCATCACGAATTTCCCCAATAATAAAAATATCTGGCCGGTGACGTAAACTGACTTTCAGTAATTCGGCGTAAGTCATATTCGCTTGTTCATTAACTTGAAGTTGCAGAAAATTATTTTCATAAATTTCAATCGGATCTTCGATTGCCATAACGATTTTTTCCTGAGCATTTTGCCGGGCAATTCGATATAAAGTTGTTGTTTTACCGGAACCAGTTGGTCCAGCAAACAACATTAGCCCACGTTGTTGACTTAATTGCTGCAACTGGGTTAATTGCTGGGGAAAAATAAATTGATTCGTATCGGCGTACGCGTAAATAAAGCGAATAACCATTGATTCAAGGTTTTCAAAATTTCCGACGGTGGATAAACGTAAAAATACAGTACTATCGGCCATTTTAAGTGTTCGTGCCCCTAATTGTGGCCGTCTCGTCTCACTAAGTGACATCTTGGCGCTATACTTCAAATGATTTAATAATGGCTTAACTTCCGTTCTCGTCATCATTTGCCACAATTCAATGCCCGTACTCGTTCGTTTTTTAATCTGATATTGCTGGCCAACCGGTAAAAAATATAAATCGGTCAGTCTTTGTTCAACGGCCATTCTTAATATTTTGGTTGCTTGTTCTTCAACAGACATGTTCTCACCTCCTCGTATTATTAAAAATGTATTCAAGTATTGACCAGCTTCGCTGTTTGGATGCTGTGTGATATTCTCTAATTGTTC
>NZ_RHNQ01000119.1 GCF_003946275.1 Loigolactobacillus backii | reverse complement strand
ACAGAAGTTAAGCTTCTTAGCGCCGAGAGTAGTTGGGGGAGCACCCCCTGCGAGGGTAGGACGTTGCCATGCAACTAATTAAAAGGGCTGACTAACGTCAGTTCTTTTTTTATAATCTTAATCACTAGTAAACTATTTTTATATAAGTGCCAAAGGTCATAATTTCTTGTGAGAAATCACTTAAAACACCTTTACAAATTCTGGCTTTTCTGTATAATTATTAGTGTTGTATGGCCCGTTGGTCAAGTGGTTAAGACACCGCCCTTTCACGGCGGTAACATGAGTTCAAATCTCGTACGGGTCATTTGCCGTCTTAGCTCAGTTGGTAGAGCATCGGTATCGTAAACCGAGGGTCACAGGTTCGACTCCTGCAGACGGCATAGGATGAAATTATATGCATTATAAGAGCTTATACGATGGCGGTAATCACGCCGCTGTATAAGCTCTTATTTTTTAATCGTTTATTTATAATGATGATATAAATAACTATATTACAAAAGTACAATATAACTAACGCTTAAATGATATGGATTGCCCTTCAATTTAGCGGTTCATTTTTTCTCTAATAGTTTGTATTACCTCATAGTCTGTTTGGCCACCACGTTCAAATAGAGGTGGTAATCCGTGCATAGGGAACAGCAAGCATAAAATGCCATTTCGAACAAATAGAATTTAAAGTACGCTCCTTTTTAAAGCGAAACTACTACTCTGGCTAATATTTCGAAATTTCAACCGACAGCCACAGTGATAGTTTAAAAGGTAGATGGGCAACTTAAATGATAAAATTCTGACAATTTGATTTAGCGCCAGTCTGATCGTTACCGTAAAAAGTAAATTAGTTTCTTAAAGTACGGCCGTAACGGATTTCGATTCCTAGTGGATTAAGCACTAGGGATCTTTTTGTTTTCAATTAAATGTGACAGTGAGATTAGAGTTAGTAAATTCGATTGACGCAAACTTGGTAAGTGTTTTATAATTGCTACTATGTTTAATTCTAAGAAAAGGGTGTGAAGTTCTACTTAAATTATCATAGCACGGAGGAAACCTTAACTGTAAATACATAAACTATTCATAGTAGCGGTACTTATTGTTAAGAAATTAATGAGATTTAATAAATGGTGAGAGGAAGTTTAACTTGGAAAATAAGAAAGAACGAACCTTCTTTGGGCAACCGCATGGATTATCCACGCTGTTCTTTACCGAATTCTGGGAAAGATTCAGTTATTATGGTATGCGGGCAATTCTATTATTTTACATGATGGATAAAGTATCTAATCATGGCCTTGCTTATAGTCAAAAAACGGCTACTTCAGTAATGGCAATTTATGGATCATTAGTTTATATGTCAAGTGTTATTGGGGGCTTTGTTAGTGACCGGATACTCGGTAGTCGCAAGACCGTCTTTTGGGGCGGTGTCCTGATAATGTTTGGGCACATTGCACTATCATTTCCGGCTGGTAGTTTTGCTTTGTGGATTTCCATTGCTTTGATTGTTATTGGTACTGGTTTACTTAAACCGAATGTCTCCGAAATGGTTGGGACGCTATACACTAAGGATGACGTTCGGCGTGATTCTGGATTTAGTATCTTTGTTATGGGGATTAACTTTGGCTCTTTACTGGCACCAATTATTGTTGGTAATTTAGGGCAGAAGGTCAACTATCATCTTGGCTTCTCAATTGCTGCAATTGGTATGTTCTTTGGGTTAATGCAATATTATTTTGGTGGTAAAAAGGATTTAAGCGAGGCCAGTTTACACCCAACTGATCCAATTACTGCATCTGAAAAATGGCCACTTATTCGTAAAATACTTTATTTCATCGTTGCCGCAATTATTGTTTTCGGTATTATGGGGTTAATGGGTGCCTTAAACGTCAACAATGTTATTATCGTAATCAGTACATTAGGTATTGCAATTCCAATTTTTTATTTTGGAATGATGTTAACTAGTAGTAAGACAACAAAGGTTGAACGCTCACGTGTTTGGGCCTACGTACCATTGTTTATTGCCAGTGTTTTATTCTGGATGATTGAAGAACAAGGTTCAGTTGTCTTGGCGTTATTCGCGTCACAACAGACTAACTTGAACTTAGGCTTCATGACGATTGAACCAAGTAACTTCCAGACGTTGAATCCGCTATTTATTATTTTATACACACCATTCTTTGCTTGGTTGTGGATGAAATTAGGTAAACGGCAGCCATCAACACCATCCAAGTTCTCTTATGGTTTGTTCTTTGCTGGTTTATCATTTGTTGTCATGGTGATTCCAATTACGTTATTTGGGACATCGGCAAAGGTTAGCCCACTTTGGTTAGTTCTAAGTTGGTTAATTGTTGAAATTGGAGAGATGTTGATCTCGCCAGTTGGTTTGTCAGCAACCACTAAGCTAGCACCAAAGGCTTTCCAATCACAAATGATGAGTATGTGGTTCTTAGGCGATGCAGCTGCACAAGCAATTAACGCACAGCTGGTTAAGCTCTATACGCCAGCTACCGAGGCTCGTTATTATGGTATTATTGGGATAGTTACGATTATCTTTGGGGCCATTTTGTTATTCATGGTACCGCGGATTAAGAAATTAATGGAAGGCGTTAATTAAGACGTCGGTGAAAAGGTGTGTTAGTCTTATGACTAAGGCACCTTTTTTTGGGTCTCTGTCAAATCGTATTGGTGGAGATTTTGAACGGCACATTCACTTCGGTGAATGTGCTTTTTGT
>NZ_RHNQ01000118.1 GCF_003946275.1 Loigolactobacillus backii | reverse complement strand
TAGCCACTGCAAAACTCATTGTACGCACCTCATTTCGGAGTTATCTTCCAAGTAAAGTAGAGCCCACTATACTTTACAAGGTAAAGTGTGGGCTCTACGAGGTAGTAGCGTTCTCCCTTCCTACTGGGAGAACTGCTATTTTTCTGCGCCTATTATCCGGCTAGAAAAACCTCCGGCGGGCTATTGCATAGCGAGCGCATTTCATGCAGAACTCTACCCGAGTAGGGCAAGCTGATGTCAGCTTAACCACAAAAAGAGCTGACCATAATATAGTCAGCTCTTAAAAAATTATACAGAAACTACCTTTTATTGATGTTTTTACTAGCATACTGTTGTTTCTGCCAATTTGACTTGATATATTCTTTAATAAAAAGCGTATTCCTTTCAGTTAGAAGTTCGAACCAGCCAGCTGGTGCTTCCTCAGACATGCAATAATCTGCAAAGTCTTTTAAATGCATAATTTCATTTTCAGAAATAAAAGTCAACATGTCACGTAAGGCTTGGCGCTTATCCCCAGTAGAAAGAGCTAAGCAACTCTCTAAATCAAAGCCTCCAAAGGTCTCAATATCAGCATTATCATACTGATATTTTTCAGGATTATCCATATGTGTCAAGTACCTAACAGCGCCAGTTAAACTACTAATTCTTTGAGGAGCAGGCGCCCTTAAAGACCTAGCAATTTCATCAATTTGTTCAAAAGATTTGTTCCCTTTATAGTTCAAAACAAGATGATAGTGAGATTTTTTCTTTTCTCCATCAGGGTTAACATCTTTATCATGTAAAGGACTGACAGCAATAGGCTCTTGCCTGATAATATCTTTCCAATTTTCAGGAAGACTTTCAGGATAAACAACAATACCCCAATTACGACCACGTTTATAAGGCTGTTTTGTTTTGGGATTTTTATTTGGACGAGGTACCGTCCAATCGATTTTAGATTCACTTTTCATATGTTATAATTACCTCACAGACTTTTAGATCGCGTCCTATGCACAGGGCGCTTTTTTTATTGCCTATAAATAGTTCCAGCTTCTGCAACCTGATTAACCAAAAAATTAACCAATCCAGATTTAGTCATGCCATATTTCTGGGCCAATTCTTCCAGCTTTGCATTAGTTTCAACGGGTATAGACAAAGTAATTTTTTTCTTTTCAACTTCAACCATCAAAAAACCTTCTTTCTTACTATTTTTATCTCTATTCCATCATTATATTATACATACGTTAGAAATACAACATTTTTTATAAAATCTCAAAACCTCCCGAAAACCCCTAGCCTAAAAGGTTTCTTGAAAAAAGTGTTCTGTTTAATGGACAATGGACACATGGGGGGTGTCGTAGTGCCCCCATGTTTTTCGCTCAAATTTTATCCCACTCAAACCAAAATATGGGCTCCGCCCACACCCGCAAGCTGTGTCAGCTTGACCCCATAAATGAGCGGGAGCTCCCGCTCAAACTCACCCCGCACTCGCCGTGGGGCATGCAAAGAAAAGCAGGTGTGCTTTTCTTTGCATGCGCAAAAGTGTTTTATCCGCTAGTCTATCAACTCCTTAAAGCCTCAAAAAGGGGCTAACTGCTAAAGCAGCAAGCCCCTTTAATTCGATTTACCGTTGACAGACACAAAGTTAAGTACGTTCAATCTAGCGAGATGGTAAATTAAGCTCTTAAACGCCATTTTAAGCTCGTATAAGCGTTTTAAAGATGTGGACCGCCTAATTCATCAGATTTATGTTTGTCGAGTTCCCGTAATCTTTCAGGGGCTTTTTTAGACGGTTCTTTTAGTCCTGCACGCTCTAGCCACTTTTCAGGTAAATTAATACCTAGTTTTTTGTGTAGAAACTCATCAACATTTCGTACAATGCCTTGAAGCGTTCCTACTAGTTTTTGCAATCGCTCATTTTCTTTTCTCAGTTCATAGTTGCGGCCCTTGGCTTCACTCAAATCATTACGTAAACTATGATTTTCTACTTCCAGATGAATTTTTTCAAAGTTATAAGCGTCGCTAGTCACCGCCCTTTGTTCCAAATCAGCGAGATCATATTTATCAACCGTGACTTTATTTTTATTCATCAAGGTGGGTTTACTAGCAATTTTCTTGGTATCCCGTGGTTTGATTTCATCAAGCTGTTTTTTAGTATCTGCAAGCTTTGCTTGTGTCTCTTGTTTTTCGGTCTCTATTTTTTTCAATTCTTCCCGCATAGCTTTGTATTCGGGTACTGATAAATTCTTACGCTCTTTATTTTTGTTACCACGTTGAACATCAAAGCCATTTTCTTTGAGGTACTGTGGTAATTCCTCTTGAATGTGCTGTAAGGCTTCACGATTGAATATACGCTTAGCTGAGAGCTTTTTATCATCATCAAAGGGCACAATGCCCATATGCATGTGAGGGGTCTTCTCGTCCATATGAACAACTGCATAGCGAATATTTTCGTCACCATAGTTATCTGCAAAATATTGTTTGGCTGTTTCAAAATATTCACGGGTTTCGGCTTCGTCTAATTGTTCAAAAAAATCTTTGTCACTGGTTATAATCCACTCATTGACTAAAACAGCGTCTTTGCGAACTGCCCGCTTACTCGCTTTGTTTTCGTTGATATAGGCTTCAATATCCGTTTTAAAATTATCAGTGCGTCCAGCCACCAAATCATAATTCAGGTGGGAGCGGGAAACATCAATATCTTCGTTGCTGTGATTAGTCGTTTTCCGTTGGTCATGATTGCCAATGCCGACTAAATTATCAGCTTTTAATTTCGTCATTCTAGCCACTGCAAAACTCATTGTACGCACCTCATTTCGGAGTTATCTTCCAAGTAAAGTAGAGCCCACTATACTTTAC
>NZ_RHNQ01000117.1 GCF_003946275.1 Loigolactobacillus backii | reverse complement strand
GGAAATTAGTAATATAATGTGCCATAACCGTTTGGCATCAATGGTTACGGTCCATTTTGATACTTTCAACCTTTAGTCTTCTAACAAAAAGTAAGCTGTACCCAACGTACAACTAACCAAGTTGCTTTTTAAAAATGTAAAAGATTTGACTACAATTACCGTTGTTGCCAATTTAAAAAAAGTTCCACTAATCTCTGATGAGTTAACTACATTTTAACCACATTAATTCTGTAATAGTTAGTTGCTTATCAGTAAATTAGATTTTTTCATTTTTACGATTGCTAATTACTGGCACCTATCGTATAATTGGATTTGCAATAGTTATCCACCCCCAACAGGCAGATAATTATTTCTCTACCTAAAAAGTAGTAACAGCCCAGTTACTCCTAGTGAAACCCCTCGTCTATGATGAGGGGTTTTTGCTTGGAGTGGGACAAAAGTCGTTTTTGGGTTTATTGCGTAACGTAGACTAATCAAATAACCGTACTATAGTTATTCGATTAGTCGTAGTTAGGCATGTGAACCCAGACTTTTGGCGCACATTCTAGGGTAACGTTCAGAAATAATGAGCGGTTATGACCTTTTGTTCCAGCCTCTTTGCTTGGAAAAAATTATGCCAATAAAAGAAACCTTACGCCATACCCGCAAAGTTACAAGTATGACGTAAGGCTTATTCAGAGCCATTTATCCGTTTATTCTAACGTAATTACCTGGCTGGCCTTGCCTAATTTCTGGAAAATTTCGTACATATTAGTGGTTCCACCAACTTTCAGTTCGGCCTCAACATCATGGTAATTCAGGCAAGTTCCACAAGATAGGATTTCGACACCTTCATCAGCGAGGTTTTTAATATCCTCCAGAGCGTCATTTTCCTTTGTCGTTAAAAAGATGCCGTCATTATAGAAAATAATCGAGCTTGGTAGTGGCGCAGTCTGATCAATTGTAAAAATGAGCCCATTCATCAAAATCGTACCCAGTTCTTCTGGTCCCGTACCCATGACCTTTTTACCAATCATGATGACGGTGCCACCACCATTTTGATTAGGTGCCTGTTCAATTGGTTGATCCTTTTCCACTGTATCCTTCACTTCGATATTCACCTCATATTCGTCTTCCTTAAGCTTCTTTTCTGAGTAAGTTCCTTCCAATTTATCCGCCAATTTTTTGAGATCTTCAAGCGCCTCTTCGTTCACCGTAACGCTAACCACTGGATCCTCTTCTAACGCCAATTTGGTCATAATAATTGGTTTAGGACAGGGAACGCCACGAGCATCTAATTTTTGCATGATTGATTTCTCCTTTATTTATGTATGTTTTGGAAATTGGTTTGATTGCGGTACTTTTTCTGTAAATGTGTTGAAATGGTATTGTTGCGGGCTTATCAGGAGCACATATAAGCCAGAATCCTACTAGTCTTCCCCTGGCTAGTTTGGCCTAAACGTGTTTGGAAAGGCAGATTCTGAGGATTGGCCCAGACACTCTTCCAACTACTCCTGATACTTCTTCCGCAATAACTTCGCCGCCCGCACAATGGCGCGCATTTTTCGTTCGGCGACTTCTGCGTTACTGATAACACTGTTGGAGAACGTTCCGAAGCCACAATCTGGATTGAGCCAGATTTTTTCTTTCGGTAAGTATTGCAGCGCCTTTTCAACTCGAGCCATGATGTCATAAGGATTTTCAATTTCACTACTGCGGGGATTGGTGGACCCAATGCCTAACGCGAACGCTTTATTCAGTCCGTTGTCGTACAATTCTGAAATGTCGCCAGCTCGTTTGACAGAAAACTCAAGGAACAAAAGATCCGGTGAAATTTCGTTAAACGTGTCGACTAGTGGCGCGTATGAGCCAGATAGCATCGCATTTTCATCAGTCCCCCAGTTACCGCGGCAAGTATGTAGAGCAGCAATCGATTTACTACGGTCAATTTGAGCAAATAAGCGCTTGATTAGATCAGTCGCAAAGGCCAACTCATCTGCCTTATCCCGTTTTTTGGAAAGTGATGAACACATGAATGAGCGCTCAGAATTAGACGCCGCACTAAACACAATTTCAGTTAAAACAGGTTCGTCAATTTGAATGATATCCACACCAATTGCCTGCAGGTGCTGAACCTCTTTTGTTAGTAGCTTAAGAATATCTTCGGCCATTTCTTCTTGATTTTTATAGGCCGGCATACTGGCGTTAGGCACCCAAATCGAACGCGCCAGTAAATACGGACCTGGTAACTCAATTTTGACGGGCTGCTTCGTTTGTTGTTTCAAAAATTGCAGGTCTGCCACCGTCAATCCTTGCGCATAACCAAGCTTGCCCACGCACACAGCGTTGTTAATGGCACTCAACTTAACGCCGGCCCGATTAATCAACTCGTCCGCAAAACTACAGTCCGAGCCTAAAACATCAGAAAAACGTAACATATCCATTAACTCAATGCCGTCAAACCGCTGCGCCACGTATGATGCGTAGTTATCCCGGTTCAACTCACCATCACTAATGACATCTAACCCAAGTTGCTCCTCCATTTTGATAACCGATATTTCCTGTTGCCGAGCGACAGCATCAAGACTTGCCTGAGAAAAATCAGGTTTGCCAATCGCCTTAATCGCCGCCAACACCTCTGGATTCCGTGGCCAACTACCGACCATTGAAACCGGAAACAGTGGAAATTTCGTCGTCATCTAATCACCCCATTCTATGTATTCATGTTTCAGTTACCAAGACCAGTCTTTTGTAACCGATTTCATAATAGCATTAAGCTAATTAATTCACAATTAACATTAAAACAATCTAATGTTACTATTATTAATTAATTGTTTAGGCGTTTTGAAGAATTAATTATTTGAAATGTCGTTAATCCCCTGTATATTCATTGACTAACGGAATTTCTGCAAAAAATAACCTAACTAATTTGGCTCTATACTTTTTCCTGTTGATAGTTTACAAATGGTAAACTATTAACAGGATTTTTGTGCAGAAAAAGAGCTCAC